>VGFB01000387.1 GCA_016869015.1 Armatimonadota bacterium | reverse complement strand
GGTTCGATCCAGGAAGCCGACCAGCCGGATGCCCGGGGGCATCTCCCGCTGGATCTCGGCGACTCGCTCCTTCACGGCCTCGGTCACGGTGCGGCTGTTGGCGCCCATCAGCATGACCGCGATGGCCGCCACCGCCTCCCCCTTGCCGTCCTTGGTGATGGTGCCCTGGCGAATGGCCGGGCCAATCACCACGTCGGCGACGTGGCTGACGAGGACGGGCGCCCCGTCTGTCGCCTTGAGGACGATGTTGCGGAGGTCGTCGGTACTCTCGACGAGCCCGATGCCCTGCACGACCTGCTGCTCATCCTGCTTGGCGACGTATGCGCCGCCGGCGTTGCGGTTGTTCCGTTCCAGAGCCTCGCGGAGGTCGCCGAAGGTGACCCCGTAGGCCCACAAGCGCTCGGGGTCGGCCCGCACCTGGTACTCCTTCACGTGGCCGCCGAAGCTGTTGACCTCGGTGATGCCGGGGACGGTGCGCAGACGCGGTTTGACCTGCCAATCGAGGAGGGTGCGACGCTCCATCAGGGAGTAGTCGTCGCCCTCAACGAAAACGTAGTAGATCTCTCCCAGACCCGTGGCGACGGGAGCCAGCGTCGGAGGGTCTACGCCGGGCGGGAGCTCCTCCCGTAGCTCCCCCAATCGCTCCGCCACGAGCTGACGCGCCCGGTAGATGTCGGCCTCGTCGCGGAAGATGACCGTCACCTGGGAGAGGCCGAACTGAGAGACCGACCGGAGGTGCTGCATGTGCGGGAGGCCGGCGAGGGCGACCTCGAGGGGTGTGGTGATCTGGCGTTCTACCTCGGCCGGGCTGAGGTCCGGGGCCGCCGTGTTGATGATGACTTGCTTCTCCGTCACATCGGGGACGGCGTCGATAGGCAGGGTGACGGCGGCGTAGAGCCCGGCGGCGACAAGCAGCACGCCGGCGAGGATCACGAGCGTGCGGTTCCGGATCGAGAAGTCGACGAGGCGGTCCATGGCGGGCTCTAGCTCCCTCCGGCGGGCGCACAGCAGCCGTCCGAGAGGGCGCTCTTGAGCGCCTCGGACTTCAGGTAGAACGTCCCACTGACGGCCACCCTCTCGCCGCTCCGCAGGCCGGACGCGATCTCCTGCCACCCGTCTCCACTCACGCCCAAGGTCACATGGCGGACCTCAAAGCCGCCGGCGCTGCCCGCTCGCGCGACGTAGACCGTGGGCTTTCCCGAGTGCTCCTGTAGGGCCTCAACCGGCACCGTCACCCGGTTGCGCCGGAGAGCCGTCGCGATCGTGCCGTGAACGAAGTTGCCGGGCCGCAAGGCGCCCCCGGCGTTCACCAGAGCGCAGCGGACCTTCACCGCGCGCGTGTCGGAGTCGGCTGCCGGGGCGACGGACGACACGGCACCGCGGAAGACGCGGTTAGGCGCCGTCTCGGACGTCAGCTCGACCCGCTGCCCTTCGGCAACCCGCGGCAGGTCGCGAGGCGTCAGGGAGAGCTGCGCCCAGACGATCTCGAGATTGAGGATCACAAAGAGGGGGTGCTCGGTGTCGACCGTCTCTCCGGGGGAGGCACTCCGCTCCCGAAGGCGGCCCGAAATGGGGGCGGTGATGGCGACGACGCTGCCTCCCCCAGGCGTACCTCCGAGGAGCCGAGCGGTCTCGGCGGCCGACCGCTGCTCGATCTCCGCCTCGCCCAGGGCCGCCTCGGCCTCGGCGACCGCCTGGCCGGCCGTGTAGCGGCCCGCCGCGACCGCCTCCTCCCGCGTCAAGGTCTGCCCGGCAATGGCGGCCTGCCTGCGCAGGGCGTCGAGTCGCGCCTCCGCCTGGGCCTGGCGGGCGGCGGCCGCGAGGATGCCATCCTCGGCTTCACGCACCCGGCCCTCGAGAGCGTTCACCCCAGCCTCGGCAGCGCGCACACGAGCCTCGGCGGCCTTGCGTAGGGACCCGGCCGCCTCGAGGTCGGCCTCGGCCTGCGCGACCCCCGCCCGCGCGGCGTCCACCTCTCCCTGTGCCACGCCGAGGTCGGCCCGGGCCTGCTCCAACTCCTGCTGAGTCGCCAACCCCTCCTCCAGCAGGGCACTGAGGCGCCGGAAGCGGCTTCCGGCCTCCTCAGCCCGAGCCTCCGCCTGGGCGACGGCAGCCTGTTCGGCCCTCATGGCTTCCCGAGTTTGCGCGATCGCGGCGGCCTCCGCCGCGGCCTCGCTCTCCGCGGCGGAGACCGCACTTTGGGCGCCGGCCACCTCGCTGTCCAGGGTCGTGCGCTCACTACGCGCCTTGGCTACGTCGGCCTTGGCCGCCTCCACCTCACCCTCGGCGCTGCGCGTCTCGCCCTCGGCGGCCGCGGAGTCCCGCCGGGCCTCTTCGACGGTCGGCTCGGTGAAGGCGCCGAGCTCCGCGAGCTTCCGCTGGCGCTTGAGGTTCTCTTTGGCCAGCGCCACGCGGGCCCTCGCCTGACGGTACTCGGCCTGGGCGCGCGCCAGTTCGAGGCTCTCGAGTCTGGCGAGCGTCTGGCCTGCGCGCACTGGTTCGCCGACGACCACGGCGACCGAGACGAGGGTGCCGGGCGCCCGCGGGGTGACCTTCACCTCCCGGTCCCCGCCCGCCTCGATCACGCCGCTCACCGGCAGCGTCTCCGGCTCGATGCGGGTGTCCGCCGGGGCGATCTTGATGCCGGCCAGCTGCATCGCTTCCTCGTTGACGAGGAGGTCGCCGACCTTACCCGCACCGGTCCGCAGCACCTCGGGCGGCACCTCGTACCCGACGGGGGGAGGCGCCTTCGGTTCCTGGCGGCGCAGGTGACGTGTGGCGACGAAACCCGCGGTGAGCAAGACGACACCGCTGATGAGGACGGCGGCCCGTCGAACGCCGGGCGCCTTCACGGCGTGTTGCAGCGCGTTCATGGTTTCATCCCCGCCCTCTCGTTCAGGCGACGGGTCGAGGCCCGCACGATGCCGCGAGCCCCCTCGCGAGGGTCGCCGCGTGTGTCGGTCCGACAAGACGGTACGACGCAGGAGTCATGACATGCTGGAGGTGGCGAATGGAGGCGCCCGTGCCTCGCCGGGCCGGGGGTGGGCGGCACAGACCGCTGGGGCACCGCTTGGCGGAGGGTCTCGGCCGACGATGGGGTCAGGAGCGTCCAGGTGTGCGGCCGACGGGGGGAGGCCGGGCGCCGACGACAGCCTGTCGTCCGGGTCGCTCGGCGCGCGAGCGCCCGGGCGCTGGCGCGCCGTCCACAGGTGGCAACACGGGCACAGGCTGCTGCAGCAGTCGTCCGCAGCTGCAGTCACAACCGCGCCGGGAGTCCGGCAGCACGACTGCCCGTCATGCGATGGCTGAGACGCCACCGGCGAGGCGCACCGAGCCAGTGACACGGCATAGAAGGCCGCGGCCCACAGGAGTGCCGCGCGAGGCCGGCGCCTCTGGCTCACAAGCGTTGGGATGGAGGAGTCCATGTCCCGGCCTGCCCCCACTCGGGGTGCCGCAACCGTGCCCTCGATGGCCTCAAGATGGTGTTCGCGCCTGCCGCCTCTCAGGGCGGCGTTGCCTTCTGCAACACAAGGCCGTGAGACCGGGTTCCCCCGACGACGCCCGCCCGACACCGTACGAATCACGGCTGACCGGGGAGAACGGCGACGGCGGGTACCAGGGACCGTGACGGCGACGGCGCCACACCGGGGCCACCACGAGCCAGGCCAGCAGGCGAGACGCCCCGTGGTCCCAGGGAACGGCAACCGCCATCGCTCGTAGGCTCTCCCATGGCCGCACCAGTGAAGGTCGTCCCTCGTCACTCATCGTGGCGCCCTGGGTCACTCACGGCCTCTCCAGCGCATAGAAGCCGCTCTGGAACTGGAAGCCGACGGGCTCCGGGCGGTACTCGCCCTCGGCGTCGCGGCGGAGGACGATGCGGAAGACGCGGCCCCCATCCGGGTTCGTCTCGTAGTAGGGGTTCTCTTCGCCCGTGCGCAAGATGCCATCGGCGGAGTCGGCGAAGAGGCGCCACGAGACGCCCGCCTGGTTGGTCCAGCGCAGGATCGTCGGGCGGCCCTTGGCGTCGCGCTCGTCCACCGCGATCGCGCCCACGTGCCAGTCGTTCTGCACCGGGCGGTGCCGGTAGCTCCCCACCAGGTCCTCCAGGCCAACCTGGGCCAGCAGCTCCGGCCGCGGCGGCGCGTAGCGGAGCGCGACGTGGAGAGGCGGCTGTGCCTGCGGGGTCCGCAGGCGCTTGTGCAGTGCCTCGGCGAAGTAGTCCGGCTCGAACCGCCCCTCGAAGTCGGCCGGCCAGGTCGTGCGGTCGAACCACTGGTGACCTGCGTCCTCCAGCCCGAACTCCGGGTACGTACGGAAGAGGTGATGCATGAACTCGTGCTGGAGCCACTGGGGAAGGTAGGCGCGCCGCTCGATGTCAGTGTAGGGGCCGAAGCCGATGTGCGGCGGTTTGCGCGTCAACCAACGGTCATCGATGATGAAGCATGGCGACGCGCCATCGGGGCCGGTGCCCATGCCGCCGGTGATGAACTCCGTGCGCTCGAAGTCCGCGTGTTGCTCGGGGACATGCGAGGGGTAGATGAACCACCACCAGTCGGTGGAGTCTCGGATCTCCGCCGGGACGTCTCGGGCGATCACGCTCGCGGCGCCTTCCGCCAAGCCGGCGTAGCGGTGCGGCTTTGCGCGGCAATTCACCTGCACCGTCGTGTCCGGCAGGCCTGCAATGCGGACCTTGACCCCCAGACTGCCCTCCGTCGAAGCCAGCATGTGCTCGCGAAACAGCCATAGCGACTGGTGGATGATCCGGTGGTCATCCGCCCGCAGCTCGGGCGCCAGCATGTGCTCGACCGGCACTCCGCCGTCCGCCTCGAGTTCCGACCCGTTCCGCGGCTCGACCCCCGTTGCCCTGCCGGCCAGGACAACCGTCAGGACCGCCCGATGCGGAGCGTCCGCATGAGTCGCTCGGGAGCCGGAGTCGATCCGCCAACGGACGCAGTCGGTCAGCATCCGCAGGGAGTAGTAGCACGGAGGATGCCCGATGTTCAGGCCCGGGGACTGGGCCAACTCCCTGGCGGCTCGCGAGGCCTCCCC
>VGFB01000386.1 GCA_016869015.1 Armatimonadota bacterium | reverse complement strand
ACGCCCTCGAAGGCCTCGAACTCCCACGCATGGTTGTGGTAGCAGAACACCGCGCCCGCGTCGCGGCACAGCGCGCCGACGGCGTTGAACGTCTCGGCGGAGGCCTCGTAGGGCGCGATCCCCTCACCCGGCGCGACCCCCGAGCAGATCAGGTGCCGCGACCCGCAGGCCAGCAGGCTCTCGATGTGTCCCTTCACCTTCTCAAGGTCCGTGTACTCGCCATACCCCGAGTGCATCCCCGCGAGCTTCAGCCCCACCTCCGCCATCACCGCGTTCAGCGTCTCCACGCCGGGGCTCGCGAACATCCCCGTCCCGCCCTCGAATCCCGCATACCCCGCCTCCGCGACCTCGCGCAGCACGCCCTCGAGGTCCTGCGCCTGACGACCGCCATACACGATCAACTGCAAGCCGACCTGGTGTGCGGACATGGGGTGCGCTCCTTGCGTCTGACTGACAGCGCTTCAGCCTCCGCGAGTTCACCTGCTCGCACGTATTGACCTCTCTTCCGGGAGCCCGGCGAGGTGTCCTGGCGGGGCCCGGCGAATCCTCCGGCATTGAGTGGACATGCGGGGAGAGCGGCCATGAGAGACGCACTGCGTTGGGTGTGTGAGGCTGCGAAGGGGGCCGGGGCGGCGTTCGCGGATGCGCGGGCGGTGGACTCGACCCACACGAACCTCCGGCGGCAGGATGGGAAGACCGATCGCCTGCGGCAGGGGACGTCGCTCGGAGTGGGGATTCGGGTGCTGCTGGAGGGCGCGTGGGGGTTTGCGTCGACCAATGAGACCTCGCGGGACGATCTGAAGCGGTGCCTGGAGGCGGCCGTGGACATGGCGAAGGCCTCACAGGCGCGGGTCGAGGAGCCCGGGGTCGTGGCGGCCCTCGACGCGCACGCGGATGAGTACGCCGGCCCGTGTGAGGTCGATCCCCGGAGCGTCGCCGTCGAGCGGAAGATGGAGGTGGTGAACGCGCTGGAGGCGGCGGCGCTGGCGCAGACGCAGGAACGCACGGCCAACAGCTTCGCGTGGTACGGCGACGAGGTCACGCGGGAGATCGTCTGCAATACCCAAGGGGCGGACATCGACCAGACGGTCACGCGCACGCGCCTGGGCGCGCGAGTGACGGCCGTCGAGGGCGAGGTGCGCCAGAACGGCGTCGAGCATGAGTCCTCGCTCGGCGGCTTCGAGGTGATCGAGCGCGTCGAGCCCACGAAGCTGGGCGGGAAGGCCGGGGGCATCGCGGTGATGCTGCTCGGCGCGGCGCGCGCCCCGTCGGGCAAGTTCCCGGTGATTCTGCACCCGAGCATCGTGGGCGTCTTCATCCACGAGGCCCTGGGGCACAACGCCGAGGCGGACCACATCATCAGCGGCGACTCCATCCTGGAGGGCAAGTTCGGCACGCCGGTTGCTTCGGAGCTGGTGACGGTCGTCGATGACGCCACCATACCCCTCTCGTGGGGCAGCTACCAGTATGACTCGGAGGGCACGCCGGGGCAGCGGCGGATGCTGATCGAGAACGGCGTGCTGAAGGGCTACATGCACAGCCTGGAGACCGCGGCGAAGCTGGGTCTGGAGCCTAACGGCAGCGGCCGGGCCGACGGCTACGCCTCGCGGCCGATCGTGCGGATGAGTAACACCATCGTGCTGCCGGGCGCCTCGACGCTCGAGGACCTGGCGCAGGGCATCGACCTGGGGGTGCTGCTCGAGGGCGGCGAATGGGGCTACGTGATGACCGCGAAGGGGCAGTACACCTGCCACGCCGGGCGCGGCCGGATGATCCGGAACGGGCAGATCGCGGAACCCCTGCGGGACGTCTCGGTGGCGGGGATGATCCTGGACACGCTGGCGAACGTGGATGGTGTGACCGAGGCGTTCGAGATGCTGACGATGGGCGGCATGTGCGGGAAGAGCGGTCAGTCCATGCCCACCAACGGCGGCGGCCCGTACCTGCGGGTGAAGGAGCTGATCGTGGGCGGCCAGGAGAGGGTCTGAGACGGGGAGCGGCAAGGCGAAGGCGACGGCGAAAGGCGGCAAGCGAGATGGGCGATCTACTGGAGCTTGCGGTACGGGCGGGCGAGGCGGCGATGGCGGCCGGGGCGGAGTTCGCGCAGGTGAGCGCGAGCCGCGGTCGGAGCTTCTCGGTCTCGCTGGAGAAGGGCGCGATCGAGACCTCGCAGCAGCGGGAGTCGAGCGGGGTCTCGGTGCGGGCGTACCACCGGGGCGGCGTCGGCTCGACGAGCGTGAACGTGCTGGACTGGGGCCGCATCGAGGCGGCGGCGCACGCGGCGGTTGCGCTGGCGAAGCAGTCCGACCCGGACCCCGACTTCGTGGCGCTGCCGGGGCCCCAGCCGTTGCCGGAGGTCGAAGGCCTCTTCGATGAGCGGATCGCCGGGCTGGCCGCCTCGCAGGTCATCGGCTGGGCGCTGGCCGCCACCGACGAGGCCCTCGCCGCTGCGCCGGAGGCGATCGTCAGCGGCGGCGCGAGCTTCGGGGTGGGCGATTCGGCGATGGCGAGCTCGACGGGCGTCCAGGTGAGCACCCCCTACAGCGGCCTGTCCTGCTACATTCGGGCGGTCGTGCGGCGGGGCGACAGCGTCGGCACGTGGTTTGAGCACGCCTACGGGCGTGTGATGGAGGACTTCCGGCCGGAGGGCATCGGGAAGGTCGCCGCCGAGGGGGCGCTGGAGTACCTCGACGCGCGCGACATCCCCTCCGGCGATTACCCGTTGGTTCTCGGGCCGCAGGCCGCCGACAGCGTGTACTACGCCATCGCCGCGCAGGCCAACGCCGAGGATGTCCAGCGGCGACGCTCGTACCTCATTGGGAAGCGCGGGCAGCGGATTGCCCCCGAGACCCTCACGATCACCGACGATCCGCTGATCCCGCGCGGAAGGTCGAGCAGCCGGTGCGATTCGGACGGCGTGCCGCGCCGCCCGTTGACCATCGTCGAGGACGGCGTGCTGCTCACGTACCTGCACAACGCCTACACCGCCAACAAGGCCGGCGAACCGAACACGGGTCACGCCGCCGGCGACGGCATCGGCCCGACGAACGTGAACGTGCGACTCGGGAGCCGCCCGGCGAAGGAGCTCATCGCCGAGATCGACGACGGGATCTACCTGGCCTCCGGCGGCCCAAGCCCTGACGGGACGACCGGGGACTTCTCCTCGACGGTCGACTTCGGCTTCAAGATCGAGAGAGGCGAGATCGCCTACCCCATCCGCAACGCTGCGCTCGGCGGTTCCTTCCTGGAGTTCCTCCAGGGCCTGGATGCCATCTCCAGCGACTACCGCGAGGAACCCGGGGCCAGGATGCCCACCATGCGGTTCACGAGCGTGCGGCTGGCGGGGAGCGGGTAGGGCCCTGTAGGAGCGGCTTCAGCCGCGATGTCGTGGGGCCTGCTACCGACGGCATCGCGGCTGAAGCCGCTCCTACAGGGCAACGACGGGAGGTGTACGCCGGGTGAGAGCGTCTCCCTGGATGTTGGGTCTCGTCGCGGCGCTGAGCATCCCTGCGGGCGCTCAGCGCATTGGGTTTCAGGAGGACTTCTCCGTACCGGGCGAATGGAAGATCGCGGACTGGCCCGGGCTGACGGGTCTGGAATCGATCACCGCTGATGGCGAGCAGGCGACCTTCACCACCCTCGCCGGCACCTTCATGACGGGCCCTTCGGCGGCCTGGGCACCGACCTGGCCCGACTGGGATAAGGACGCCCCGGCCGGGCTGGCGATGGTCTACCGCAAGTACCCCGTCACCGTGGATCTCGCTCGGTACCACTACCTCGTGGCGCGCGTGACCTACTCGGGCACGTACATGGCCCTCGCCCTGAACGGCTGGGACACCAAGGCGTGCTACACGACGGGACTGCACGCCGTGGACTTGCGCGACCTGAAGCAGGGGAGCCTGCAGGGCGTGCAGCCCATCGAGTTGCGACTGACCTTCCTGAACACCGGGGCGCGCGTTGTGGTCGACGAGGTGCGCCTGGTGGAGTCCCTGACGCCTGAGGAGCAGGCGGGTTTCATCTCGGCCGGCCTCGATCTGCGCCTCGAACGCCTCGAGCCCCAACCATACCACGAACTGGAGGCGCTGGACGCCCGCGCCGGGGCCCCGGTCCGACTCGATCTTCCCGAGGAGAAGACCGTCTACCGTGACACGAGCACGGGCGCCGTGGTCTGGAAGCTGACCCGCAGCGTCCGGACCGAGATGGTCGACAAGTTCAACGCCGACGGCTCGGCCCTGCCGCTCTACAACCGTAGCTTCCGGGGCTTCACGCTCTACGACCTGTCGGCGGGGGCGATTCGGGAGCTGCCCGATCTCCGCGGCGCCCCGGTGATGAACCGCACCGACCCCTCGAAGCTGTACGTGCTGCAGAGCTCGGAGGCGGACGGCAAGGCGCACTACCTGATCCGCTCCACCGACTTCCGCACGGGCGAGACGGCCGTCATCGCCGAGTGGGACAGCGAGGACTCGGGCGGCGCGGAGTTCGGCCCGTCCCCGTACTCGGGTCGGCTGATCCTGGGGCTGAAGGAGGGTCGCGCGATCTACCTCATCGACCCCGACGCTCCGGTCGATCAGCGCGTGCGGCGCGTGCCGCTGCCCATGCGGATGAAGGGGTCGTCCTTCTCCGACGACGACCGGTGCGTGAACTGGCAGCGCTGCTACTACTTCCAGCGTTGGCAGATGGACCTGGCGACCGGCCAGACGCAGATCGCGCACTATCCGACCTACGGCGGGCACGAGATCTTCGGGGGCGATACGGTCGTGGGCCGGTATGGCACGCTGATGCTGACCCACCGCCAGGGCCTGCTGCCCTGCGACGAGACCAACGGCGACCAGGTGCGGATCTGGTCGAACTGGGCGCAGGACGTGCCGTCGGACTACGGGCAACTGGCCGATGACGACCGGTGGCTCGTCACCAACGGCACCGACGGCGCCGTCGCGGGTAAGCGCCTGCTGATCGACGGGCGCGAGACGGGCACGGTGCTGCAGATCGTGCACGACTTCACCTCGCGCAACTCGTGGGACAGCAACACCTACACCCGCGTCAGCCCGGAC
>VGFB01000385.1 GCA_016869015.1 Armatimonadota bacterium | reverse complement strand
GACTGTGCTGCTGAAGGAGCGGTTCCAGGCCGCCAACCCCATGCCGGACGACCAGGCCGAGCGCCTGTTCCTCGTACACGACCGTCTGACGCGCGATGCGGTGTGCTCCGCGCTCTCGGAGGCGCTGGAGGACGCCGACGTGTCCGGGCTGTACAGCGAGGACGACCCCGAAGCGGACTTCGATGAGCTTCTGGAGGCGCGCTTCGAGGCTGTGCCCGAGACCATTGTCTCGACTCGCGAGGCGTTCGGGCAGGTGAACGATGCGCTTCCGGCGGGCTGTCGTCTGGAGAAGGTCGGCGAGTTGACCGAGCCGGTCGCGGCCGATGTCTACCTGGCGCCGCCCGCGCCCGGCCCCGGCACCGAGGAGCCGGAGTGATGGCGACCGAACTGGCCGCGGTTCTGGCCGACTACGATCTGGGAGAGGTCGCCGACCTCGCGGCCCTGCGGGGCGCGCACGCCGGTGGTCCGCATGTGCTTACGACGGTGATCGGGCGCTTCCTGGTGAAGGCGCTCACCCCGGCGGCTGCTACGCCTCGCGCCGTGGCGTTTCGGCACGCTCTCGCGGCTCATCTCATCGCGCAGGGGGTTCACGTTCCGCGGTTCGTCCGAACGCGCAGCGGCGAGCCGGTCGCGCGCGTCGGGGCTGCGACGTGGGAGCTTCAGGAGTTCATCGACGGTCGACCTTTGCGCGGAGCCGAGTCGGGGGATGCGGCTCTGGCTGGTGAGACGCTCGCGGCGCTGCATCAGGCCGGGGCCGACTTCGCTCCCCCAGGACTGTCCGGCGGCTTCGATTCACTATCGATCGAGTGTGAGTTGGATGGTCTGCGGAGCATGGAGCGGCAGGTGCGTACGTATCTGCCGGCTCCGGAGGTAATCGAACAGATGTTTTACGTGAAGCACTGCCTCGAAGCGAGCGCGCGTCTCCTCGCCGAGGCGGACCTGCCCGCCGGGGTCATCCACGGGAACCTGCGACGCGAGAGCCTGATCCTGGATGGAGCGGGGGCCGTCTGGGTGACGGGCTTCGACGCCTGCGGCCGGGGCCCGCTGCTGCTCGACGTCGCGGCCCTCGCGGAGGCCTTCGGCGGCGAGGCCGTGGCCGCGTACAAGCGCCAACGGCCCCTCACCCAGGCCGAGAAGGACCTCGGATCAACCGCCGCGCAGTTGGTGTTGATCCGGCGGGGGCTGGAGGAGGGAGTGGGGATCGACGCGATCGCGCGGCGCCTGGCCGCCGTGACAGACCTGTAGGCCGCACCCATTCACGGTCGGAGAAGGAGGCATGGCTCGTGTTCAAGGAGTTCAAGGAGTTCGCGCTCAAGGGCAATGTGCTCGACATGGCGGTGGGGATCATCATCGGGGCGGCCTTCGGGACGGTGGTGAAGTCCCTGGTGGACGACATCATCATGCCGCCGATCGGGCTGCTGCTCGGCAAGGTCGACTTCAGCAACCTGTTCGTCAACCTGTCGGGTCAGGAGTTCACCTCCCTCGCCGAGGCCAAGAAGGCCGGCGCGGCGGTCATCGGATACGGCGCGTTCCTCAACAACGTCTTCAGCTTCCTCATCGTAGCGCTCGCGGTCTTCCTGCTCGTGAAGACCGTCAACCGCCTCCGCCGCAAGGAAGAGGAGGCGGCGCCGGAAACCAAGGACTGCCCGCACTGCCTCTCCGCCGTCCCACTGGCCGCGACCCGCTGCGCGCACTGCACGTCGGAGCTGGAGGCATAGGGCGCTGCTTCGAGGCGCATTCCCTGGGACGCGTAGGAGCGGCTTCAGCCGCGACGCCGTGGCGTGCCGCGCCCCCTGCCATCGCGGCTGAAGCCGCTCCTACGCCCGCGAGCCCGCGCGCCGCTGTCACTCATATCCCTCCGGCCTTTCCTGCCCGCGCCATTTCCTGACGACGAACAGGGCGGGCTTGAGGCCGCCGACGCTGACCGCGAAGCTGTCGGTGACGCGCAGCCAACCGTGGCGGCTCAGGCGCTCGGTCAGCATGCGCTTCTCGAGGCTGAGCAGCACCGCCAGCCCGCCGACCCGGAGGATCCGCCCGATCTCGCGGACCAGCGGCGGGTAGAGGTGCTTGTTCACCAGGTGCGAGCCCGCCCGGCGCCCCCAGGGCAGGTTCGCGCAGAGCTTGTCCACCGACTCGGCGGCGAGGGGCAACCGACGGGCGTCCCAGCGCAGCAGGTGCGCCTCGACGGCGTTCTCCGCGAGGTTGCGGCGCGCGGCTTCGAGCGGGCGGACGAACAGGTCTCCGCCGATCAGCCGGGCGCGTCCGAGCTCTGCCCGTTCGAGGAGCACCGTCCCCGCGCCGCAGGTCGGATCGACGAACACCTCGCCCGGCTGCGGGTCGCTGAGCACGCACATCGCATGGCCCAGCGTCGGGTTGAGCGATGCCGCAACGTGAACGACCCGGCCCCGCCGCCGCAGGGTCTCCGGCGTCAGCCGCAGGCCGACCGTCAGCCGCTCCTCCTCCACGTCGGCGTGGATGTCGTAGTCGTGGCCCTCGAGATCGACGCGCCAGCCGTAGCGGTGTTGCACGCCGGCCCCGGCGGCGGCCATGATCTCCAGGGAGCCGTAGGACTGGACGCCGACGCGCTTGCTGGTGCAGCGGAAGGACGGCTCGGGGCGCGGCCCGTGGATCGCTGCGTGGACGGCGATCGCCTCGTCGAGGTTGCACGCCGCCAGGCAGGCACAGATGGCCGGCGGCCCCGTCTCGCCGGGGGGAATCCCATCAAACGTCCCCGCGGCCGCGAAGACGTTCTCGACCGAGCGCAGCGTCAGCACCTCGGTCGGCGGGCCCTCGTACCGGAAGAACGTGCGACCCCACTCTGCGGCGGAGAGCGTCTCGTCCACGAAGGCGCCGGGGAGCCGCTCCTCGATCTCACAGCGCACGATCCGTTCGAGGCCGCCGACCGCCGTGGCGTAGTAGAGGGCCATCAGTCCGCGCGTCCCTCCGCGACGTGCATCCGCGAGAGCGTCCCCGCGACGATCGCCTCCCGCACGCGCTCCATGAAGCGAGCGTAGTGCCGGAGGTTGTGCAGCGTGAGCAGCCGCGCGCCGAAGGGCTCCTCGGCCATCCAGAGGTGGCGCAGATACGCGCGCGTGTACTTCCGGCAGGCGTCGCAGTCGCAGTCGGCGTCGAGGGGGCGCTGGTCGGTCCTGAAGCGCGCGTTCTTGATCTTCAGGACGCCCTCGGAGGTGAAGAGCGTGCCGTGGCGCGCGTTCTTGTTCGGCAGGACGCAGTCGAAGATGTCGATCCCCAGCCGCAAGCACGCCAGCATGTCCGCCGGGGTGCCGACGCCCATCACGTACCGCGGCCGGTCCTCGGGGAGGTACGGGACGGTCGCCTGGATGACGCGCAGCATCTCCTCTTGCGGCTCGCCGACGGACAGACCGCCCAGCGCGTAGCCGGGGAAACCGATCTTCACCGTCTCCTCCGCCGAGCGGCGCCGCAGGTCCTCGAACGCGCCGCCCTGGACGATCCCGAAGAGGTGCTGGTGTGGGTTGCTGTGGGCGGCCTTGCTGCGCTTGGCCCACTGCAGCGTCAGCTCCACCGACGCCTGAACGTACTCGCGCGTGGCGGGGTAGGCGACGCACTCATCGAAGATCATCGCGATGTCGGTCCCCAGCGCGTTCTGCGCCTCGATGGAGCTCTCCGGCGTCATGAACTTGGGCGAGCCGTCGATGTGGCTCTGGAAGCGCACCCCTTTGCGCGTGATCGTCCGGCTCCGCGCCAGGCTGAAGACCTGAAAGCCGCCGCTGTCCGAGAGGATCGGCCGCTTCCAGTTCATGAACCGATGCACGCCGCCGGCCTCGCGGATCACCTCGATCCCGGGCCGCAGCCAAAGATGATAGCCATTCACGGCGACGACCTGGATCCCCGCGTGGGCGACCTCCTCGGGCGCAAGGCCCTTGATGGTCGCATGGGTCGCCGAGGCGATGAAGACCGGCGTCTTCAGCACCCCGTGCGCCGTGTACAGTCGCCACGCCCGCGCCAGCGAGTGGGGGTCGCCGCCGTCGATCTCAAACCGCATGGACGTTGCCGTTCTCCTCCCTCCAGAACGCAGAGGGGCCGGGGGTGAGGGTCTTCGCAGGTTCCCTTGCCGGCCGCCGGGAACCTGCGGCCCATGCTCACCATCGACGGCTCCTACGGGGAGGGCGGCGGGCAGGTGCTGCGCACTTGCCTCTCCCTCGCGGCGATCAGCGGGCAGGCGTTCCGACTGACGCAGATCCGCGCGGGTCGGGACAAGCCCGGCCTCGCCGCGCAGCATCTCACCTGCGTCCGCGCGGCGGTGATGGCCTGCTCGGCGCGCGTCGAGGGCGACGGGCTCGGCAGCCGGGAACTGACCTTCCGGCCCGGAGCGCCGCGCGCGGGGGAGTACCTCCTCGACGTCGCCGACGTCCGTCCGAGTGCGGGCTCGGTGAACCTGATCCTACAGACCGTCCTCCCGATCCTGATGCGCTGCGACGGGCCCAGCCGCGTCGTTCTGCGCGGCGGCACGCACGTGCCCTGGAGCCCGACCTTCGAGTACGTGGCGTCCGTGTTCCTCCCCGCGCTGGCCCGGTTCGGGGTGCGCGCCGCGGTCGAGCTGAACCGAGCGGGCTTCTACCCGCGCGGCGGCGGCGAGGAGGTCCTCGGCGTGGAGCCCTCCCCGCGCCTCACCGAAGCGGACTTCACCCGCGTCCCCGGCGCGGCTGCGTGTCAGCTCCTCTCCCGCACGACCCGGCTCCCGGCCCACGTCGGTGCGCGGCAGATGAGCGCCATGCGCGCCGCGCTGGCGGGCCGCGTGGCGGTCTCTGCAGAGACGACCGACGAGATGCCGGGCCCGGCGCCTGGGACGACGGTGATCGTCACCGCGGAGCAGGGCTGGGCGGGCTGTTCCGCCCTCGGCGCAAAGGGCAAGCCCGCCGAGCAGGTCGGGCGCGAGGCTGCGGAGGCCTTCCTGCGCCTTCTGGCCTCCGGCGCCTTGGTCGACGCGCATCTCGCCGATCAGCTGCTCCTGTACGCCGCGCTGGCGGAAGGGACGACTCGCCTCGCCGTGGAAGCCATCACCGAACACACGCGGAC
>VGFB01000384.1 GCA_016869015.1 Armatimonadota bacterium | reverse complement strand
TCTCGGGTCTAAGGTCTAGGGTCTCGGGTCTAAGGTCTCGGGTCTAGGGTCTAAGGTCTCGGGTCTAGGGTCTCGGGTCTAGGGTCTCGGGTCTCGGGTCTCGGGTTGGCGACAGTGCAATGACGAGAGGGGACACCACACCGTTCCCGCGGCAGTCTCGCGGGACCCGGAAGGGTGTCCCCTCTTTCCGTTCCGTCGGCGTCAGAGGCCCGCGACGAACCGCTCGATGCGTCGGAGGGCTTCCTTGAGGTTGTCCATGCTGGTGGCGTAGGTGGCGCGGACATAGCCCTCGCCCGAGGGGCCGAAGGCCGGGCCGGGCACCACGGCCACGCCTTGTTCCTGAACGAGGCGACGGGAGAAGGTCCGCGAGTCGAGGCCGGCTCGGGTGATGTTCGGGAAGACGTAGAAGGCGCCGAGGGGCTCAAAGCAGCCCAGGCCGAGGTCCCGCAGGCCCTGCACGAGCAGCCGGCGGCGCTGGTTGTACTGCGACTTCATGCGCTCCACGTCCGGCTCGCCGCGCCGCAGGGCTTCGATGGCGGCAATCTGGGCGGGCGTCGGCGCCGACATCATCGTGTAGGAGTGGATGGCCACCATCGCTGCGACGACGTCCTTGGGCGCGCAAGCATACCCGATCCGCCAGCCCGTCATCGCGTAGCTCTTCGAGAAGCCGTTCAGCAGGATCGTGCGCTCCGCCATGCCCGGCAGCGTCGGGAAGCAGGTGTGGGTCCCCTCGTAGGTCAGCCGATCGTAGATCTCGTCGGAGAGCACCAGGAGATCGTGCTCCCGGGCGATCTCCGCGAGGCTCGCGAGCTCCTTCCGCGTCATCACCGAGCCCGTGGGGTTGTTGGGGAAGCCGATCAACAGCGCCCGCGTCCGCTCGGTGATGAGCGAGCGCACGACGTCGGGACGCAGCCGGAAGGCATCGGCCTCCCCCATGGGGGCGAGCACAGCGACGCCGCCAGCCAGCTTCACGCTCGGGGCGTAGGCGACGAAGGAGGGGTCGGGGACGATCACCTCGTCGCCCGGGTTCAGGATCGCGCGGAGGGCCACGTCGAGCCCCTCGCTGACGCCCACCGTGACGATGATCTCGTTCGCGGGGTCGTACTCGGCCCCGTAGCGTTCCGCGAGCATGCGGCTGATCTCGCGGCGGAGCTCGATCATCCCCAGGTTGGACGTGTACTGGGTCCGCCCCCGCCGCAGCGCGTCGTAGACCTCGTCGCAGATGTGCCACGGCGTCGGGAAGTCGGGCTCGCCGACCCCCAGGCTGATGACGTTCTCGAGCTCGCTGACCAGATCGAAGAACTCCCGAATCCCCGAGGGCGGCAGGTCTGCGATATTGCGGGCGATGCGCGGGCGAGGGGGGCGGCTCATGGCGTGACCGCCAGGCGCTGGTCCTCGCCCTCGGAGTGGATGAGCTGCCCTTCCACCTTGTAGCTTTTCAGCACGAAGGACGTCGCGGTGCTCTGGACCTGCTCGAGGGGGGCGAGCTTCTCGGCCACGAACAGCGCCACTTCGCGGAAGTCGCGGCCCTGAATGACCACGTTCAGATCGTGCGTGCCGGAGACGAGGTGCACCGAATGAACCTCCTCGAACCCGGCGATGTGCTCCGCCAACCGGTCGAAGCCTTGCCCGCGCTCGGGGCTGGCCTTCACCTCGATGAACGCGAACAGCCGTTGATCGTCGGCCTGGTGCCAGTTCACCACGGCATGGTAGCCGAGGATCACGTGGTTCCGCTCATACTCGGCGATCTTGGCCTCGACCTCGCCCACCTCCAGGCCCAGACGCAGGGCGATCTCCTCGGCGGAACAGCGTGCCTCCCCGGCCAGGATCTCCAGGACAGAGTGCATGATGACCCCTCGCTTCGGACCGGTAGCAAAACGCCGGCCCGGGTAACGGGTCCGGCGCTGCGGGTGGCAAGACACCGACGCCTTCAGTCCTCGAAGACGCCGACCTCGTTATCATGCGGCATCTGCTTGTGCTTGTCAACCGTGTAGCCGAAGCGCTCCCAGTAGACCTCCCGGGGCTGGAAGTCGTCTTCCAGGCGCGCCAGCCAGTCGTTCAGCTCCTCGTCGAGCTCGCCCCGAAGCCCCTTGCGGGCCGGATCGCCCGCGAGGTTGCTCAGCTGATAGGGGTCGTCGGCGTTGTCGTACAGCAGCCACGGGCCCGACGGCGTGCGGACATACGTGTAGCGGTTGGTGCGCACGCCGCGCCACTCGGGGATCGGCTCGATGAAGGGACAGGGGTTGCAGATGAAGGCGGAGGAGGGCGGCTCGAGGGGCTCGCCCGTCGCGGCGGCGGACAGGTCGCGACCCTCGACCGTCCCCGGGATCGGCAGGCCGGCCAGAGAGAGCAGCGTCGGCATTACGTCCGGCGCGTTGATGAGCGCCTCGGTGGTGCGCCCGGCCGGTACGGCTCGCGGGTAGCGGAGCACGAAGGGCACCATGATCGACTCGTCCCAGGGCTTCTGCTTCCGTTGGAGACCCTGGCTGCCGAGCATGTCGCCGTGGTCGGAGGTGAAGACCACGATGGTGTTCTCCGCCTGACCGGTCTCCTCAAGGGCCGCCATCAGACGCCCGAAGCAGCGGTCCAGCGCGGTGATGTGGGCGTAGTAGCCTGCCAGTTCCTCCCGGTCTGTGGCCGTTGCGTTCGGGCGCAGCTGCAGGGCCTCGGGGTCGTAGATCAGGTACTCCTCCGGCATCAGACGGCACGGATCATGCGGCGGGCCCCAGGACAGGAACAGCGACCAGGGCTCCGCTCCCGCCCGGTCGCGGATGAAGCCGACGGAGAGGTCCGTGTAGTGATCGGCGTCGTAGCCCTCGATCCAGACCGGCGCGGGCTCATCTCGCCAGTAGAAGGAGTGCATGTAGTTGTGAGTGCAGTTGGCGACGGCCCAGAAGCCGTCGAACCCCTGGCGGCGCGGCCCCGGCGGAGTGAAGCCGCCTCGACGGTGGCCGTCCAGATGCCACTTGCCGATGTAGCCCGTCCGGTACCCGGCGTCCCGCAGGCAGTGGGCGATGGAGCGTTCCGTGATCGGGAGGCGCACATCGTTGAGCACCATCCCATTGCTCAGCGGGTACCGCCCCGTGAGCAGCGCGGCGCGGTATGGGGTGCACACGGGGCAGGTCGAGACCGCCTGGGTGAAGGTCACGCCCTGCTGCGCCAGGCGGTCGAGGTGCGGCGTCAGCACCTGCGCGTTGCCCATGAAGCCCGCGTCTTGGGCTCGCTGCTGGTCGGAGAAGACGAAGAGGAGGTTGGGCCTGGGGGACCGGGACACAGGATCTCCTTTCGCGCGCGGCGAAGCTGCGCCCGTAGCGGCAGCGGAGACAGCTTGGAGGAAGCGGCGTCGGTCGATCATTCCTCGGTCAGCCACACCGGCGAGGACCAGGCGATTTCGTCATCGGTCTGGATGACGCGGACGTAGTAGTAGCTGGTCCCATCGAGGGGTGCGCGGTCCTGGAAGGTGAAGCGGTCCGAGCGGCCGGCCCCTTCCTTCGTGTAGATGAACTCGTTGTTCCGACAGATGTCGATGCGCCCGATGTCCTGGGGACAGGTGACGCTTACGTCGACCTCGACCGGCCCGGTCCCGGCGCGGGCGACCTTCTCCCCCATCAGGCGCCCCTCGACCCGCACGTCCAGCATGATCTTGGCGGCGGTCGTGCCGTAGGTGTGGCGCTGCCGGATGGCGTCGAGGATCGCCTTGCGACTGAGCTCCGGTGCGTAGACGGCGGCCTTCCCCATGCCCCCGCCGTGGTCGGGGCTGGCGATGATCCCGATCACGACCCCCTTGGCCCAGGCATCCTGGATGAAGCTCCCCTTCAGCGTGTTCTTCGCCTGCCGCGGCGCGCCGTCGTACTCGTAGGAGCCCCGGGTCTGGAAGATCTCCGCCACGGGCTGCGCGCGCTCGTCGACCTCGTCCCAATCCACGGGTACGTTCCCCGTGTCGGCGAGCTGATGCGGGATCTGCACGTAGCTCGCGCCCTCGGCGTCCAGGCGTTTCCAGAGCTCCGTGGGACGTTCGCGGGTCTGGGAGTTGTACCAGCGCGGCCAGTAGGGGTCTTCCAGGATGAGGTTGCGATGGCCGTAGAAGCCCTCGGGGTACTGCTCGCTCTGCTCCTCGAAGGTGGAGGTCCACTCCTCGGCGAGGAAGGTCAGGAAGCGGCCGAGGTCCTCGTTGGCGCGGGCGAGCTTCCCGGTGTAATGCCACAGGTACGGGTTCAGGTTGTAGTCGTGGTCGGTGGCGCAGGCGAAGTCGTAGCGGGCGATGTCGCGCATCGACTGGTAGCTCTCGTCGATCGACTGGTCTCCGGCCCGGTTGCAGACGGACACATCCGTGTGCTCGTGCAGATCGCCGTAGTAGAGGAACAGCTTCCGCCCCTGGTATGTGATGGCATTGGTCGGCTGATCCTCGCCCCGGGCGAGGCGGAGGTCGGCCGCCTCGTAGGCGTCATCCGGCTCCGCGTAGGGCTCCGTCGCGATCGGCTCGGGCGCCGGAGCCGAGGTGACATCGAGGGAGGCGAGGCAGACGCGACTCCACGTCTCCTCAGATGCCGCCGCCTCGACGCTGGGCCAACGGCGAGGGAGGTTGTCCGCCTGGAAGGCGACCAGCATCCGCGGCCCGCTGGGGACGAGGGAAACCGGCCGATCCATGCCCCTAGTCGAGGTGACGCGATAGGCCGGCGAGCAGTCGCCTCCGGACAGGCAGTGGAGGTACACGTCCCAGCCGTCGTTCTGGTTGCGGGGCTTGAGGTAGCCGATCCACAACCGTCCGACCTCGTCGACGGCCAGCTCGGCCGCTTCGGCGCGCTGCTGCAGGGGACTCGTCTTCAGGCAGACGGGCGACTGCAGGCCCTGCGGCGTGAGCTTCGCGACGCCGAGGCGGCGGCTCCTGCTGGACCCGATGTGGTAGCCGCCGGAGTTCGCGTTCTCCCAGGCCAGCCACAGGTCCGCGCCCGCCGCGCAGAGCGTAGCGTGTCGGTCGAGGGTGGGCGCGGAAGTCAGCCGCGCCGGCTTGCTCCACTCACCGGCCTCGAATGTCGCGGCGGCAAGGTCGGCGTTCCCGGC
>VGFB01000383.1 GCA_016869015.1 Armatimonadota bacterium | reverse complement strand
CGGGTGAACGCATCTGCCATCGAGGGGCCGACTACTGGTCAGTCGGGAGCTCCGGGGTGACGGTCCCGTCGTCCGCGACCCAGAGGACCGTGAACGGCAGCGCCGACCGAGCCCACCCGAGCCGGCTCATCAGGTTGCGGTAAGTGGTGCGGCCTCGCGGAAGAGCGATGGCGAGGTCGGCATCGCAGTTCCCCTCACCGCGCCACAGCAGCAGGTCGAGCAGCGCCGCCTCGACCGAGTGACGTGCCTGGGCGTTGGGGGAAGTTGAGGGGGTCTTCTTCCGATAGCCCTTGGCGGTCACCCACAACTCGCGACCCGATGGGGCCCTTGCCACGACGTCCCTTCCGTGCTCCTTGCTCGATGTGTCGGCAGTGCGGATGATGCGGTAGCCTTGCGCTCTGAGCCACGCCACCAGCCGCTCTTGCACGTCACGCTCCTCGAACGGTGCCGTGGATCCCCCTGTCCTGGTCAGCAAGACTGGTCGCTGCGCGCGGCCCTCCACGGTCGGGGCAGTGGTCCTGTGGCCGGCGACGTGTTCGTTCACGAGCTTCCTGCAGTGGCACCGCCCGCACACCCCATGGGCTCGCGCGATTGCCGACATGGCGGCCAGCTCGCGGCATACGGCGTTGGCGTGGCGTCGCTGGGCCGCCGTCGTCAGCGGAGCAAGGCAGTCGTCACAGATGGGCTGCCCCGCGGCTCGCAACGCACGCAAAACGCTGTCCTTGGCAGTCACGAGTGGCTCCTCCCCAGCTCAGCGTAAAGCGCTCCGTGCGGCCGAACCGTCAGTGCCGCCCAGACCGGGAGCTCCGCAGGCACCGGCCAACGGCGCCTTCGGTGCGCGTCCGAGCTACTCCTGCCCGGAGGGCGGGCCAGATGCTCAGGGCAGCAGCGAGCCAGGTTCGTCGCGCAGTAGCCCCCTCGCCAACGCGCAGTACGCCTCGCTGAGCTCGTAGCCGACGGCCTTCCTCGCCAGCCGCTTCGCGGCGAGGAGGGTTGTGCCGGTGCCGGCGAAGGGGTCGAGGACCGTCTCGTCGGGGTGGGAGAACAGCTGGATGAGCCGAGAGGGCAACTGTACAGGAAACGGCGCCGGGTGCCCCTTCACCTGTGACACTGGCAGCTCCCAGACGCTCCAGGCGATCTCCTTGATGAAGGCTTCGTCGAGGCGGTGCTCCCCATGGACAGGGAAGTCGCCCGGCTTCTGAAAGACGAGGATGAACTCGTGTTGGATGTTGATGTTCGCCTGGCCGGGGTAGGGCTTGCTCTTCAAGAACTGAGTCGTGCCGCGCTGCCAGAGCCCCTGGGTGCCCTTGGGCTTGGTCCAGATGATCTCCTTGCGCAGCACGAAGCCGATCTCGCTGAACAGGCGGATGGAGTCGGCGGGGATGTGCTTCAGCTCCCCGTCCGAGACGTGGGTCCCGATCACCCAGCACAGGAACCGCCCCGCGCGCAGGACCCGGTGCATCTCCCGACCGACGAGCGCGAGCTGCTCCAGGTACTCCTCGTATGATTGCCCCAGCCCGATCTGCTGGGCGTGACGGTAGTTCTTGATCGTCCAGTAGGGCGGGCTGGTGACGATGAGGTCGACGCTCTCGCCGGACAGCTCCGCCATGTCGCGGGCGTCGCCGCGGTAGAGGGTGACGGAGGCATCGGCGTAGCCGGGCTCGCGCATGAGGGTATCCCAGGGGCGGCGAGCGCGGTGAATCGCGCCGCTACACGAGAGCAGCCTTGAGCACTCCGGCCTTCCCCAGCAGGCCCTTCACCGCCTGCAGGGCCGTGCTCATGTCGGAGACGTTCAGGAGCGCCTGACCCGAGTCATCGAGGGCGCGGACCTCGGGGTCGTTAGGGATGGCGCCCGCGATCTCGATGTTGTGCTCGGCGGCGCGCTGGAGGATGGGCGCGGGGATGTCGTCGCTGCGGGTGACGACGACCAGCGTCTTGCCGACGTGGGTCTTCAGGTCCTCGACGAGGTCCATCACGCGGAAGACGGTGTCCGCCGAGCGCAGGCTGCTGTCGGTGAGCACGAAGAGCACGTCGATGTCGCCGGTGGTCCGGCGGCTGAAGTGCTCGAGCCCGGCCTCGCAGTCGACCACGAGGTAGTCATAGCCCTTCGCGAGACTGTCGATCGCGTGGCGCAGCACGTTGTTCGCGTAGCAGTAGCAGCCCGGTCCCTCCGGCCGCCCCATCGCGAGGAAGTCGAAGCGGTCGGTCTCCAGGAGCGCCTCCTGGGCGCGATACGTGAGGAACTCGGTCTTGGTCATCCCGGCCGGCAGGTCGTCCTGCCTGTCGAGGGCTTCCTCGCGGATGCAGCCCACAAACTCGGTGGCCTTCAGCCCCAGCGCGGCATCGAAGTTGAGGTTCGGGTCGGCGTCGATGGCGAGGAGGGACTCCTCCCCGGCGTCCAGCAGCGCGCGCACGACAAGCGCCGAGGTCGCGGTCTTCCCGACGCCGCCCTTCCCGGTGATCGCGATGGTCTTGTGCATGGTGTCCTCACTCTGCGGAAGCTTGGGACAGGCACCGATCTCCGCTGACGTCTGGCGGAAGCTGGTGCCTGTCCCTGATTCCCGCCCATGGATCACGCCTGATGGGTCCCTACGCGGTCACGGCGGCCTCGATGGCCGGCAGTTGCGCTGCGAGGTCCGTCAGCAGGCGCCGCCCGGCCTCGCTGTCGTGCGTGCAGTCCGATTCCAGCCCGTCGTACTGGCCCAGCTCAGCGACTATCGGAATGTCGCCGATGCTCTCCTGGATCCGGCCTCGGTCCTCGGGCTTCGTGACGCGGTTGGCGATCACGGCCACGCGCTTCAGCCCGATCTCAGCGGCGAGGTCGCGGATGCGGAGGATGGTCCGCGCACTCGACGCGTGAGGCGCGACCACCGCAATCAGGCCGTCTACGTGGCGCGCGGTACCGCGGCCGAGATGCTCCAGGCCGGCTTCCATGTCCATCACGAGGTCGTCGGGCAAGTCCACCAACTCACGCACCACGGCCCGCAGCGTGTTGCTCTCCGGGCACGCGCAGCCCCCGCCGCCCTTCTCGATCGTGCCCATCACCAGCAGCTTGATCCCGTTTGAGGCGATCGTATACTCCTCGATGATGTCCTTGACCTCCGGGTTCAGCACGTGTATCCCGCCCTGCCCGGGAGCGGTGCCCGCGCGCTCGGCCAGCAGGTCGGTCATCTCCGAGAGCGGCTCGATCCGGTCCGCCAGCTCGGGCGGGAAGCCCAGGGCGTAGGCGAGGCAGTTGTTCGGGTCGGCGTCGATCGCGTAGACGCTCCGCCCCGCGTCCGCGAGAGCCCTGGCCAGCGTGGCGCTCACCGTGGTCTTCCCGACGCCGCCCTTCCCGACCACCGCGACCTTCATCGGTCAACTCCTCTCCGCTGTCGCCAGGGCCTGCCGCGCCGCGGCCTCCATCAGGCGGATCGACTCGTGCATGACCGTATCACCGAGGGCCGGGTCAAGGACCATCGTTGCGAGGCACGGCCGCAGGTGCAGCAACTCGGCGGCCTTCGGCTCGAGCGTCTCATCCGCCGGCCGGCCGATCAGACGCTCCGCGACCCAGTGGGTCAGTCCGCACGGCGACCCCTGCGGGACTGTCGCGCCGATCACCCGGCCGTCCTGCACCTGCAGGCGCAACTGCGGGCGGCCGACGCCATACTCCTCGCAGAACTGCTGTAGGACGGGGGTCTTAGGCTCCAGTGCGCAGAAGGGCTTCGGGAAGGCGCTCTCCATCCCGACCTTACTGCACTCGCCTGTGACCTGATGGACCTGTCCGGGGCGGACCCACTCCGGCGACTCGATGGGCGCGATCAGCGCCCGCGCGCCCCGGGGTCCGAGCAGCTTGGGCAGGTCGACCAGGATGTCCTGGTGCAGGTTCACCGCGATCACGATCTCGGCGCCGCCGACGTCCTCCGGCAGGAACTCCTCCGGGTCGTCCACGATCATCGGCAGCGTGGCGGGCAGGCGGTGTTCGCGGACGGGCGTGCCGCCCGCCTCCGACAGATGCTCCGCGAGCAGTTGCGGGTAGCGGCCACCGATGTGGTACAGCTCGATCCGCAGCGGCATGGGTCAGTGCGCTCCTTGCCTCTCTCAGGGTCCCTCGGATAGAACGCTCGCCGACCGGGCGAGTCCTCCGGCGCGGGTGAGAACGCAGCGAGGGCGGCCCGGAGTTCGGGCCGCCCTCGTGGGGCGCGTGGCGGCGATGGGTGGGGCTACTCAACTGCGATCTGGCGTCCGGTGGGTTCCGGTACCCGCTTCGGAGCGCGCACCTCGAGCACGCCGTTCTCGAACTTCGCCTTGATCTCCTCGTCCTGCACCTCGACCGGCAGCGGGATCGTGCGCTGGAACTGGCCGTGGAAGCGCTCCCGACGGTGGTACCCGCTCTCCTCCACGTTCTCCGCCTTCGACGTCTCGGCGCGCACCACCAGGTGCCCGTCCTCGCGAACGACCTCCACGTGCTCCTTGTCCACCCCGGGCAGCTCGAACTTCATCACCAGCTCGCCGTCCTTCTCGTACACATCCACGCGCGGCTGCCAGGTCACCTCCCCCGTCACGTTCAGCGGCAGGCCGAACCACGGGCGCAGCAACCAGTCACCGAACAGCCGGTCCACCTCCGGGAACGTCCTCGACAGCAACGGTCGGTGGGTCCTTCGTACAAGGCTTGTCATCGCATGCACCTCCCCAACAGTGTGCATCGTTCCGGCTTGAAAGCGTCTCCGACACGAGCATACCCTTAGTGCAAGAGACTCAAACCTCTTTACTGTATTGCTTCATAGCTTCGATCGCCCGCGAGATCTCCCTGTGACTGCGCTTGGTGCCGTCTTAGCCGTGATACGTCGTGTCATCGTAGGTCGGAGCGCTGCTCCGACGCCGTTGTAGGAGCGGCTTCAGCCGCGACGCCTTGGGTCGTCGTGGGTCGGAGCGCTGCTCCGACGCCGTTGTAGGAGCGGCTTCAGCCGCGACGCCTTGGGTCGTCGTGGGTCGGCTCACCAGAGCCGACAATGCCTCTCACCGTGTCGTGGGTCGGCTCACCAGAGCCGACCGGGCCTCGTTGACGAACGGCAGAGGCGG
>VGFB01000382.1 GCA_016869015.1 Armatimonadota bacterium | reverse complement strand
CCAGACCGTCCCGGGCGAGCCCCAGAAGCCCAGGCAGACGTCCATCTTCTCCGCGCGGTCGGGCGCCTGTACGTCCAGCGAGAGGAGCTGCCACTCGCCCGCATTCTGCGGCAGGCGCGGGCCCCATTGACCGAGGAACTCGCCGCCCTTCCCGAAAAACCGCAGGTACAGGACGTCGCGGTTCTCAGAACCCGGCGCGCCCTCGGTCCGCACCCAGCCGCTCACGCGGTAGGTCGTGCCCGGGGCGGTCGGCATCCGCGCGGAGCAGGCGCCCGTCCAGCTCGGCGTGCTGTCCTTCCGCAGGCGCAGGCAGGCCCGGCCCCGGCGGGCGCCCTCGGCGACGCGCTCTACGGCGTCGCTCTCGGCGGCGACGAAGGTCCAGCCCTCCGCCCCGACCTGCCGACAAGGGTGGCAGAAGGGCACGCCGGTGGCGATGAGCCCGCCGCCGTCCTGGTGGAAGCGGCGGAGGTTGTCGGCGGCCTCCAGGGGGAAGGAATTGCCGTAGAGATGCACCAGGGCGCCGAAGCGCCGGGCGCTCAGGACCTCGGGATCGGCCAGCTGCTGCGCGTCAAGGGGCTCGGCCGAAAGGCCGATCTCGCGCAGGTGTGAGACCACGTCCGGCGGCGTGAGGCCCGACAACGCGCCGAAATGCGGGAAACGCGGCTCGTCGAACACCGCGACGCCCGCAGGCGGGGCGGCCTGGGCCACGACGGCCAGGGCTGCAAGGAAACAGGCCGCGCCGAGGGTCACTGGTCGACCTTCCGGAAGACCAGGCGGTCCACGTAGACCCAGGCGACGTTGTCGCCGTTGAGGGGCGGCGCGGTCCAGACGTACACGCCCCGGGTCGGGATGAAGGCGCCCATCTCGATGGTCTGCCAGCCCTCGGGCATCTCGGCGACGCTGCGGCCGCCGTTGAGGATACCCACCCGGTTCACCGTGTCATATACCCCGAAAGTCAGCGCGGCGCCCGCGTCCCCCTTACGCTCGATCCGCGCGATCGCCGACACCGTGTACGTCGCGCCGGCCTCAAACAGCGCCGGATCGATGGGCCACTGGATGCTCCACTCGTGGTCCGAGCCCAGCTGCCGCGCGGACCAGCCGTCGGAGGCCGTCTCGTCCAGCGCGAACTCGCTGAGCACGCCCTCCTGGTACAGGCCGAAGCGGTCGTCTTGGACCTCGACCACCGTCGCGTGGTGCTCGCGAGGCCGCTCGGCGGCCGGAGCCTCCGCGGGAGGCAGGGGGGTCAGCACTGTGCGCACGTCGGTGGTGCCGCCCGGGCCGCTGTCGACCAGTCGACTGGAGCGCACCTGCAACGGCACGGAGCCCACGGCGGTCGTGAGCGTGACCGTACTGTCCTCACCGAAGGGGCCGAGCGCGATGGCCCGCTTCGTGACGCCGTTCACGAGCTTCACCGGGCCCGCCCGCAGCGTCTCGGGGCTCACCCGCACGTGTCGCATCACTTCGTCCTCGGGGATGGCGAGGCTCAGAGGACCCTCGACGGCCTCGAGCACTGTGGCATCGGCCGGCCCCAAGTCCAGGCAGTAGGTCTCATTGACGATGATCCGGCGTTGAGTGTCCCCGGTGTTGCGCAGGCTTGAGTGGACAAGCAGGCCGTCGGCCTCCCGGCGGAACTCCCGCTGCAGCCCCAAGCCTCCGTCAAGCTCGGCGGTGAAGGCCGGCTGCAGCGGGTCCAGGTTCTCCACCGGCACGAAGGCCGCACGGGCGCCCGGCCCCTCCGGCGAGCGGCTGAGCGACAGAGAGTAAGCGGCCCCGCCGGCTGCCCACTCGGCGCCGTCCCCGCCCTTCAGGCTCACGATGCGGGCGCCCTCCGAGGGCACGATCGAGGCCTCCCAGGTCTCGCCCTTCAGCGGAGTCACCGGCGCACCGCCCCGCTTCGCCAGCACCGCCTCGCGGAGGGCCGGGAAGTTGTTGTGCCCCTCGTGGTAGCAGGTGATCCCCTCGGCGTCCGCGATGCCGAAGAAGCGATCTACCTGCGCGCCGAAGCCGGTGTCCACCGGCGGGCCGAAGCGACCGTCGCGGACGGTCCAGGTCTGCCGCGGCGGCGCCTCGTAGCGGCTGACCGCCACAAACAGCAGCGGGACGCGCGCGACCTGCACGCGGTGGAGGAGCTCGGGGTCCCCCTGCGCCAGGCGCTCCGCCTCATCGAGGAGCTCATTCGCGCGGGTCAGCACATCCTCGGTGAGGAACCTGGCGTAGGGCCCCTCCCAGATGTGCATGTGGAGGTTCTCGTCGCGGACCTTCGCAGTCAGCAGGTCGATGTAGGCGCGGATGGGCGGCGCGGCGGGACCGTAGTAACCCTCGAGGAACTCGGTCATCGCCCGGTCGGGATCGTAGGCGGGGTCCCAGAGGCACTTGGCCATGATGTACGCGCGCAGCTCGGCCAACTCCCCGCCGGGGCTGTTGTAGTTGCCCTCCTCGAAGATGCCCTTCACGCCGTTGTCGACGAAGAACCTGATGTTCGGCCCGAGGACATCCCAGTTCGGGAAGGGGTTGAGGTAGTTCGCGAAGCTAGTCACATAGTCCCACACGTACAGCCGGTCGCACAGCTTCGACCAGCCCACGATGTCGTCGCGGAAGGAGACGTTCTGGGGGTAGTCGCACGTTGCCAGGGGATGGCTGAAGCAGCACTCGATGCTGCACAGGCGGATGATGACGTTCGGATGCGGCCGGATGGCCTTCGGCGGCTTGCGCGTGTACTGATAGGCCAGGGTGTCAATCGCCACGTCGGGGTAGTCCTGGGCGATCGCCTCCGCAACCTGGTTCACAAACGCCACCAGCGGGCCCGCCTGGCTCTCCTCGGCTGTCGCGATGGCCGCGCAGTTCGCGCAGCCGCAGTAGTTGCCCCAGTCATTCTGCGAGACGCTGATGATGTTGACCCCGGGGTGCGATTCGGTCCACTCCCGGACCTTGGCAATGGTCAACCGCAGCACGTCCGGGTTCGTCAGGCACAGCTGCGTGTTGCCCCCGACGCGCTTGCCGTCGATCTCGGAGAAGTACTCGGGATGCTCGGCGAAGTACTGCTCCGGCGGGATCAGGTTGTTGAAGGTGTGCACGAACGGGTAGTAGGTGATCTTCCCCCCGTGCTTCTCCTCCAGGCGCGCGGTCTGGCTGTTCGCCTTGTTGCGCGCGGCCCAGTCGCCGTCGAAGGCGTCCCAGTAGAACGGCTCGCGGTACTCGAGGGCCGGGACCTGAGTGTCGTTGATCTCCCCGAGCTCGATGGTCGGCCGCTTCGCGATTCGGCTGACCTTCGAGCTGAACCAGCGGCAGCCGAGGTAGTCCTCGAGGAACGCGTAGACCCCGTACAGCGTGCCGCGCGGCTTCCCGCCCAGAATGATGAGCCGCTCGCCCGCAGTGCGGATCCAGAAGCCCTCCTTGCCGAACACGGGCAGCGGCAGGTCGGGGAAGACCTGGCCCAGGTGGGCGTTGTCCACGCCCAGGATGATCTCGTGCGCGGCCAGGGGCTGATCGTCCCCCACGATCGGCAGCTCCGCGCCGCTGATCTCCCGCAGGAAGCGCTGCAGTTCCTCGGCGGCATGCTGCTCGGAGGGCGAGGCTTCCGCGGCCACCACGACCACGTAGTCGGACTTGCCCTCCTGCGTGAGGGTCAGAGCCTGGCAACGGCCAACCGGAACGAGAATGCCTAGACACAACAGAGCGCGGAGCATCGATCGCACCTCCTGGGACGAGCTAGAAGGGAGCACTTCGCTGGGGACGGGGAGAGACCTTCGGTCGAGGCGCTCAGAGACCGGGTTGCAGGTCCAGGAAACCGGCGCAGGAGACCGGTGCGTTCCGCGCTGAGACGGCGCGGTTGTCCTCCTCGGCTCGGACGATCCACTCGTCAAAGGGCCGCGCGGTCATACACGACCCTCCCGCGCTCAACGATGCGCCGAATGAGGTCGTCACCCATCTCGAGGCGCTCACGGACCTCCGCAGGCGTCTTCACCAGGATGCCCAGTGGCAGGGGCCGGGGTTGGGCCCGGCGTGACACCTCGCGGATACGCTCCACGACGCGGAGGATGGCCTCCTGGCTGCCCATGGGCTGACCCCCGCTCCTACCCCTCCGGCAGGTAGCCGAGACTCCGGAGGCGCTCCTTGACCGCCGTGAGCTCCTCCTCGGAGTACGGCTCGTGGTCGGTGACGCGGTGGGTGGAGACGATGTCACGGAGGATGTAGACGACGAAGTCCGTCACGGAGTTGTACCCGGCGCCCTCAATGACCTGGCTGATCTTCTCGTACAGCGGCCGCGGGATCTTGATGGTGACCTTGTCCGGCGCCTTGGACCGCTTCGTCACGGGACACGCCCCCCTCGAGGTCGGCTCGCCTCCCTGACCTGCAGCGGCACACTTCCCCGCGCGGGGCGGGTTACCCTCCCACCCGCAGCTCCTGCCCAGCGGAATCCGGGGAACCGACGCCCGAATTCTCGTGTTGCGTGAGTTGACACACTCCGGGGAGGGTTGGTATACTGCCTGGCACAACGGCCTTCGGGCCCGCATACCGTACAGGTGGCGACGGAAAGAGTAGGCGCGCTCAGTAGGAGCTACAGAGAACCGGGGCGGCTGAGATCCGGGCTCGAACGGTGCGCTGAACATGGCTCCTGAACCGCCGGGCTGAAACCGACAGGCGTCGGCGAAGTAGGCTCGGCCGGGTGCTCCCGTTACAGGGCCGGGGTCTCGGGCTTGTGCCTCACCCTCCCCCTCTCCGTGCCGGAGAGGGGCGAGGTCGAGGAACCCGGTACCCTCCGAGGTCGGCGTCGTGAGACGTCGGCGAACGCGGGTGGTAACGCGGGACTGATCAACTCAGCTCGCCCCTCGAAGAGGGGCGAGTTTTCGTTTTCGGGCAGCGTGGCACGGGCGGCCCGCTCACGGAGACCCGCATCGGCGAGGCCGCCGATGGTACAGCGAACGGAGGTGGTCCGAGTGTCCGTATGGGGCATGCGTGGGTCTTCCTCAAGCTGACGGTTGGTTGGACCATACACTGAGAACGGGGGAAAGACCCATGGCCAAGACAATCGCCGAGATCAATGAGCGAATCGCGACCGGGAAGGTC
>VGFB01000381.1 GCA_016869015.1 Armatimonadota bacterium | reverse complement strand
GGGCGAAGTTCGGCCTGGGGCAGCTCTCCGGGACCGAACTTCCGGGGGAGAGAGCGGGCCTGATCCCCACGCCCGCGCTCCGGAGGGAGCAGACGCGTGAACGGTGGTACCAGGGCGACACCGCGAACCTCGTCATCGGCCAGGGCGACCTGCGCACGACTCCCCTGCAGATGGCGCTCGCGACCGCGGCCATTGCGAACCGAGGGGCCCTGCCCCGACCTCGTATCGTCCGGAAGATCATCTGGCCTCCCGAGACGGGGCTGGGCGCCGCGGAGTGGCCCAAACTCCCGCCGCGCGACACCGGGATCAAGCCTGAGACCCTCGAGTTGGTCCGCCAGGGCATGCGCGCCACGGTGACTCATCGGAAGGGTACGGCCCGCGGCCCGATGGGAGGGTTGCCGGTGTCGACGGCGGCGAAGACGGGTTCGGCTGAGATACGCAAGCACGAGCCTCTGCATTCCTGGTTCGTGTGTTTCGCTCCCTACGAGCAGCCCAGGTACGCGTGCGCGGTGATCGTGGAGCATGGCGGCTATGGGGCCGACGTCGCCGGGATGGTCGCCCGCCAGATCATCCTGGCCGCCTTCCGACAGCCTGACGTGCGCGTCGCCTCGAACGCGGCCGAGGACGGTTTCCATGGAGACTGAACTCCTCTCGCCGGCGGATGCCGGTCGCTGGCGGCAGTTCGTGGCCGACGCGCCGCAGGGCGATGTCCTCCAGTGCATGGAGTGGGGAGAGGTGAAGTCCCGCACCGGCTGGAGGCCCTTCACCGTGGCCGTGCTCGACGGGCCGCGCATCGTGGCCGGGGCGTTGGCGCTGCGTCGGTCGGCCCCGCTCGGCCGGAGCATCCTCTACTGCCCGCGCGGGCCGGTGGTCGACTGGCAGAACGCCGAGGCCCTTGGCTGCGTTGTGGAGGGCCTGCGCCGCCTGGCTCGTGAGCAGCGCGCGATCCTGGTGAAGGTGGACCCGCCGCTCGCGGGCGAGGCACACGCGGTCGCCCTCCGCAAGGCGGGCTTCCGGCCCGCGCCCGTGCCCGATGAGGGCTTCGGCGGCACCCAGCCCCGCGCCGTGATGAAGACGTTCCCCCTCGCCGATGACGACACGCTGCTGGCGCGCTTCAAGCCGAAGACGCGCTACAACATCCGCCTGGCCGAGCGCAAAGGGGTCGAGGTCACGGGTGACGCTACCCGCGAGGACCTGCGGGAGTTCTACGCCGTGCTGCTGGAAACGGGCGAGCGGGATGGGTTCCACGTCCGGGACTTGGGCTACTTCGAGTGTCTCTGGGACTGCCTCATCGAGCGCGGGCTCGGGCGGTTGTTCCTGGCCCGCCACGAGGGACAGGTTCTGGGGGGGGCCATCGACTTCATCCTCGGCAGGCAGTGCTGGTACGTCTACGGCGCCTCCTCGAACGCCAAGCGCAACCTCATGCCGAACTACCTCCTGCAATGGCGCATGATGCAGTGGGCCCGCGATCAGGGGTGCGACACCTACGACTTCCGCGGCGTCCCGCTCGACCGCCCGGGAACCGGCGAAGACCTCAGCGGCCTCGTCCGGTTCAAAGCAGGATTCGACGCCCGGTACGCCGAATACATCGGCGAGTGGGACCTGCCGCTCTCTGCCACTCTCTACCGCGCCTTCACTCTTCTGGAGCCGTCGGTCCGGAGAATTCGGCTGAAGCTGCGCAGCGGCTGAGAGCGCTTTCCGGGGGCAGGCCCACTTCTCACTCTCGCTTCACCCACCCCGCCGTGCCACGTAAGGGCGCGTTCATTGCGCAAGCGATTCCACAACGCGGACTCCCACTTGGCCCGGAGTCTGCGGCGGAGGGGGTGACCCCGTGGCGGTCGCCGAGATGATCGAGCGCTTCACCGTATCCCGCGACGACGCGATCCATGAGAGCTTCCCCGATCTGGCGCTGGCCGCCAACGGCGACCTCGTGGTCACGTACCAGGAGTCGGAGTGCCACGGCGGCGGGCCGGTCTCGACCATCGTCGTCCGCTGGAGCGCCGACGAGGGCCAGACTTGGTCCGACCGCATCGTCATCGCGGAGACGGCGCGAGAGCGCGACGGGTGGCTGAACTGCTCGCGGATCACGCGTCTGCACGACGGGACGCTGCTTCTGGTGGTGGACTGCATCCCGCAGAACGCGCCGTCGGGCGCACACCGCTGGTGGGGCGACAACCGGGCGGTGACCTGGCTGTTCCGCAGCGCCGACCACGGCCGCAGCTGGAGCGGGCCGGAGGTGACGAGAGTGCGGGGCGGCATCGTGCCCTCAATCACCCAACTGGCCGACGGTACGCTGCTGATCGGGATCACGAGCTTCGAGGAGGACAACGACTGGCGCCAGTACCAGGTGCTCTTCCGCTCAGAGGACCTGGGGCGCACATGGTCCGGGCCACTGCTCGTGGCGCGGCACGACGCGCGGCAGCCGAACGAGGGCGACTTCGTCGAGCTGCCCACCGGCGAGATCGTCTGCTACATGCGAGACGACGAGGCGGGCGTACAGAACGGGCTGAAGGCCATCTCCCGCGATGGCGGGCGCACCTGGGGCGACCTCTACGGCAGCGGCCCGTGGCTGTACATGGGCCGCCCCTCGGTCGGGCTGCTCTCGACCGGCGAGGTCTTCCTGACCACGCGCGTCGGCGCGCCGCAGGCCGGGCACTGCTTCGGCGCCTACCTCGAGCCGCCGGGCGCCGCCCTCCGGCCGACGCCCCTGACCGATCCCCCGGCGCCCCAGGCCCACTGGGCCATCCTGGATGACGACGACAACCCGGAGGTCCCCGACTGGGGCTACTCGGGCTGGGTCGAGCTGCCCGACCGCTCGGTCTACGCCGTCCAGTACATCACCACCGCCGCCGCGCCCCCTCACAAGCCCTTCCTCCGGGGATATCTGATCCCGCGCGCGGCAATCGACGGGTTCACGCGACCAGAACCTCAGTGAAGGGACGTGAGAGCGCCGGCACGAAGGTAGTGGGCTCAGGGCCCTTGGTCTCCGAGAGCGTCCTCTCAGGACGGGCCTGAGGTGCCCATGTGTCGGGCCGGTCGAGGCGGTGGCCGTGGCTGAGGTGATACTGGGTTGCGTCTGGAACCGAATCCTCCCGGGAAGGGGAGTCGCGTATGCGGGAGTGCCGGGACTGTGGACGGGAATCCCCGGACGACTACGAGATCTGTGACTGTGGAGCCGCCCTCCCCGCAGCGGGCGCGACGCCGGGACCCGAGGGCGGTGAGTTGCAGGGGAGCGGGTCTGACGAACCGCCATGCACGCGCGGCCAGACGAACGCGGATGCAGTGGACGCTCCGGATCAGGAGCGAGCGCGCCGCCTCCTCGTCCGCCGCTGCATCGCGCAGGCTGTCGGTCCCGCCGTCGCGTTTGGCGCGCTCTGCGGCTACCTGGAGGGCAGTGCCCTCGAGGGTGTGGCGATCGGGACCATCGCCTTCGTCGTGCTCGCGCTGGGCGCCTTGTGCTTGTACCCATGGCTAGATAAGCTGAGGGGGGGAGCGCGGCGCTGAGGCATGGAGTTCTACGCGGACGGCGCGTGGGACCCCTTGGCGGTCGTGGAGGTGGATGAGCAATCGTGCAAGGTGCAGTAGAGGCACCCACACATGGAGCACACCCCGTTGGCGGCTGGCGAGCGGCCGTTGCCGTTGGGGACTGTCCAAGTCTCGATCCCGTCCCGCGCCTGCGGGACGGGATCGAGACGCATGGACTGTCCCCCGTTGGCCTTGTAGGCCGGGGGAGCCACCACCTCGACGAAAACAGGGGACAGTCCATGCGCCCGCAATCGCATACGTCGCGATCGCGGGCTTGGACAGTCCCGAACGCCACGTCGGCTCTCCGCGGCGGTCAGCCTGAGACGCATGGACTGTCCCCCGTTGGCCTTGTAGGCCGGGGGAGCTACCACCTTGACGGAAACAGGGGACAGTCCATGCGCCCGCAATCCCATACGGCGCGATCGCGGGCTTGGACAGTCCCGAACGCCGCGTCGGCTCTCCGCGGCGGTCAGCCTGAGACGCATGGACTGTCCCCCGTTGGCCTTGTGGGCCGGGGGAGCTACCACCTCGACGGAAACAGGGGACAGTCCATGCGCCCGCAATCGCATACGGCGCGATCGCGGGCTTGGACAGTCCCGAACGCCACGTCGGCTCTCCGCGGCGGTCAGCCTGAGACGCATGGACTGTCCCCCGTTGGCCTTGTGGGCCGGGGGAGCTACCACCTTGACGGAAACAGGGGACAGTCCACGCGCCCGCAATCGCATACGGCGCGATCGCGGGCTTGGACAGTCCCGAACGCCACGTCGGCTCCCCGCGGCGGTCAGCCTGAGCCAAGCAGATGGCCCGGTACCGCAGAGCCGTCTACTCCATCCCCATCAGCACCCACCTCACCACCGCATACATGGCCAAGCAGCCCAGCGTGCCCCCGATCCCCGCGCCGGCGAGGAGGCCGGGGATGGGGCGCTCCCAGTGCCGCCCGATCGCCTCGCCCACGTGACAGCCGAACACCAGCCCCCCGATGACGCCCAGGAGGTAGAGCCCGGCGATCAGGACGTACTTGGTCGGCGACTCCATGCCTCCCCCTTGGCGGAAGCGCGCCCCCGCCGTCGTTGCCGTCAACCCGAGACCCGAGACGCCGTCCCTTCACGGCGTCGGCGGGAAGCCCTCGGGCATCCACTCCGGCAGGTCGGCGATCGAGGCCCGCGCCTGGTCTGAGGTGGGCACGCCCCAGGTCTGGAAGAAGGGGCCGAGGTTGCGCCCGACGGTCCGCGAGAACCGCACCATCCACTGATCGCGCTTCTCGTCGTCGTTCTTGGGCAACTCGGCGTCCGGCGCCGCGCGGTACTCCGCGAAGACGCGCTTGTAGGCTTCCCAGCCGAAGGCCTCCTGGAGCTGCATGTACATGTACAGCGCCAGGAACGGGTCGCCCTTCCACTCATCGAAGGGCGCGCCGGCGGCCAGATGCGCGCGCGTCCGCTTCTCGCGCTCAGCCGGATCGACCGCCGGGTGTCCGCCCGGAAGCTCGCAGCACCGGTCGGTGACGTACAGCGAGAAGAGGTTCTCGGTCACCTCGCCGGTCCCC
>VGFB01000380.1 GCA_016869015.1 Armatimonadota bacterium | reverse complement strand
TGGGGTAGCGGGGAGGAGCGGAGCACCAACGTCGCCGTGATCTACGAGACGCCCGGCGGCTCGACGGTCCAGATCAACATCACCCACGAGCAAGGGGAGTTCTCCTATCTGGACCCCGTCAGCGGCGACAAGATCGCCACGGCCGACCCCCGCACGCCCCTGCAGATGATCGCCCACGAAGTCCGCGAGATCCCCGAGCGTCGGCTCGCCCGCCTGCGTCAGCAGGTGGAGTCGTGGTGTGCCGAGGGGCTGTGCCAGCGTGACATGTTCGCCGAGATGAACAAACTCCTGCAGTCCGACTTCCTCGGCGGTAGCATTACCCAGCGAGAACTGAAGCTCGGCATCAAGCACGCCATCGACATGCGCCGCGCAGCCGAGCCCACCAGCCGGTAACGGCAGTCCACAGTCCCCTGTCCGCAGTCCGCGGTCTGCAGTCCGCGACCAACGCCCCACGGCGCCTTAGCCGGCCGCCTCTTTGGCCAGAGCGTCCGCGATGAAGCGCAGGAAGAAGTTCACGTGGGTCAGGTTCGCGCCCGCCTGCTCCGCGCCGGTCACGACGTCCAACTCCTCGCCGGACAACTCCAGCAGCGACTCGATGGGCCGTTGCGCGCTCTTGGCCCCGGCCAGCAACAGGGCGGCCTCGCCGAGGCCCAAGGCGTGCTGCTCGCGGAACTCCCGCGCGCGGCGCGGGTCCGTCTGCGTGTAGTAGGCCGCCAGGTTGTCGCACGCCGTCGCCCGCTGGAGGCCCAGGACGACCCCTGCGGTGTTGATCTCGGCCACCAGCGATCGGGTCCGCGCTCGCTCGGCGTCCAGGGCGGCTTCCTTGACCTTGGCCCGCGTCTTCTCCGCCCGTTGCTGGGAGAGCTTCACCGAGTCCACCGCCATCTGCCGATCCGCGAGCGTGGAGTAGGGCAACAGCGCGTCGCTGACCCGGCGGGCGGCGTTCTCGGCGGCCCGACCGGCGCTCTGCACGGTCTTCACGAGTGCCGGCAGCTCCCCGGCGAGCGCCTGCATGTCCTCGGAGCAGCGACGGAGCTGGAGTCCGGCGCGGTGCAGGCCGTTCGCCTCCTCAATCGGCAGGGCCGTCGCGTTCAGGGCTTCACCCGTCCTGGCGGCGCGCGCGCCCCCCTCGAGCGCCGTGCTGAGCAGCCTGTCGACCCTCTCCAACGTGTAAGCGCTCTCCCCCGCATCGGCGATGGTGAGGCCCGTCGCCACCGTGATCTCGCGCGCCGGGAGGGGCAGGGCGGCCAGGCCTCGCCCGGAGTCCATCAGCGCATCGGTACTCCGCTCCGTCGCTTCGGCGACCACGCGAAGCTGCTTGGGGAGGTCGGTGGTGGCCGCCGCGACGGCATCCCCGGCAGCGGCCAGGCTCGCGGAGGCCTGAGCCAGTGCCGTCCTCGCCTGGAGCGTGGCCTCGCCTGACCCGGCCAACTCCGCGGGCGCCGGGGCCTGGCACGCTCTGAGGCCCTCCTGAGCGGCGGCGAGGCCCGGCTGGAGCCTCAGCACGGCCTCATATTGCTCGCTCGCCAGGGCGCCCTCGCCCCGCGCCAAGCGGCAGCTCGCCAGAAGCAGCCTCGCGCGCACGTCGGCCGCGTCCAGCTCGACCGCCTGCGACAGCCGTTCGATCGCCTCGGCGTAGCGCGCCCGGCGAAAGTACCCCGCCCCCACCTGCGCCAAGCTGGCCGCGTCCGCCTGGACAACCTCCGGCTTCGCCGATTGGCGCTCGATGCGGTCCTTCGTGGGCGGATGGGTCAGGAAGAGAGTCTCCAGGCGGGAGGGGCGGTCCTTCTCGATCTCCTCCATCAGCCGCTGGAAGAAGCTGGCCTGCGCCGAGGGGTCGTAGCCTACGGCATAGAGGACACCGTTGCTGTAGTCGTCGGCCTCCGTCTCATCCTCGCGGCTGTGCTTGAGCTGGAGCAGCTCGAACCCCAGATCGGCGATGTCGCCGCCCACCCGCGTCTCGCGGCCGATCAGGATCGTGGCCAGCGAGAGGAGGAGGTTCTCCTTGACTGCCTTCACGGAATCGCGCCCGACCTGGTGCCCCAGCTCATGACCGGTCACGGCCCAGAGTTCATCCTCGGACTCCACGAAGTCCAGCAGGCCGCTCGTGAGGTACACGTAGCCCCACGGTACGGCCGCCGCGTTGACGATGTCGGTCTCGATGACCTTGAACTCGTACGGTATGTCCTGCCGCTTCGAGTGGCCGACGAGGATGTGCCCCATCGTCTCGATGTAGTCCGCGATCAGGGGATCGTCGACCACCCGGTAGTTGGCCTCGATCGCGGCCGAGGTCTGCTTGCCGATGGTCTCCTCGATCTCCTTGTCGCTGCACCCGGCCAGCGCGCCGAGCAGAGCCGTCGCGCCGCAGAGCAGCGCCCACCGTCTGCCTGAACTCAGCATGGCGTATCGCCCCCTCACAGTGCCTTCGACGCGCGGCCCTGAGGTCGAGTTCCTGCCGCCGCGTTCCGGGCGCCTCACCGTGCCGCCCAGACCATCCCGCGCGTGACCATGGTCAGCACCGGGGCCATCTCGAGCACATCGGGCGTGTGCCCGAGCGAGCAGTAGAAGACGCGTCCGGCGCCGTAGGTCTTGGTCCACGTCACCGGCATGACGACCGGCTGGGGCGCGACACCCTCGAAGACGGTGGTCGCGAGCACCTCGATGGCCGGATCGACGTGCATGTAGTACTGCTCGCTGGTCACCTCGAAATCCGTCAGCCCCTCGGTGATCGGGCTGGCGACCTCCTCAATGTGGACCGAGTATGTCACGAGGCCGCCGGGATGGGCGACCCACTGACCGCCACACGCGAACTGATACTCCGTCTGCTCGCGGAACGCGTCGCCCATTCCCCCGTGGATGCCCGCCAACCCGACCCCGGAGCGGACGGCCTCCAGCAGCGGGCCCACCTGATCCCCCTCGATCCTGCCCATCGTCCACTGAGGCACGACAAGGCGGAGCGCCTTCAGCCGCTCGCCGTCCTTCAGCGCGTCCAGCGTGTCTGCGACCTCCACCTCGAAGCCTTGCCCACGCAATGCCTCGGCCAGGATCGCCGAGGTCTCCTTCGGGTAATGCCCGTCCCAGCCGCCCTGCACGATGAGAGCCTGCTTCATCCGTTGCCTCCGAACCTTCAGACCTTCAAACGCTCAAACCCTCACGCGTCTGCGCCGCCGTCTCACGCCCGCTTCGCAAGCACCTGCTTCTCGTAAGCCTGCATCTCCGGGAGCCAACCGACGCCCACCGGTACGCCCGCTTTGAGGCAGGCGTAGTCCCAGACGGCCCCGAAGGGCAGTTCCCGACAGCGTTCGAGCAGCGCCAGCTTGTCGGCGCCCCGGCCCTCGGCCTCGGCGGCCGCCAGCAGCGGCGTCGGCTCGAGCAGCGCGTACAGCAGCCCCTTCCGCAGGGCACGGGTGCCGACCACCCAGGCGCCGAGGCGGTTGATGCCGGCATCGAAGAAGTCGAGCGACCAGTAGATGCGGTTGATGACCTTCCCGCGCACGGCCTCCTGGCACAGCGCGCGCACGTCGTCGTTGAACAGCGCGACGTGATCGCTGTCCCAACGGATCCCGCGACTCACGTGCACCAGGATGTGATCGATGAACTGCATCGTGGAGGAGAGCTTGTCGGCGACGCTCTCGGTCGGATGGAAGTGCCCCAGGTCGTAGCACAACACCACCCCGCGGCTGAGCGCGTAGAGGAGGTAGAACTCGTGCGAGCCGACGGTGTAGTCCTCGCAGCCGATGCCGAACAGCTTGCTCTCGACGGCATCGATGACGCCCGTCATCCGCCCGTCGAGGACGGCGTCGAGGGACTCGACCAACCGCTCCCGCGGGCTCCAACGGTCGACGGTGCTGTCCTTCATGCCGTCGGGGATCCAGATGTTGCAGACCGAGGGCCCGAGGTCTTTCGCGAAGCTGCGGGCGATGCGCCGACACGCCCGCCCGTGCTCGACCCAGAACTCGCGGATCGCCGCGTCCTGATGGGCCAAGGTGATCCCGCTCTCAGCCAGGGGGTGCGCGAAGAAGGTCGGGTTGAAGTCCAGCCCGTACCCGCGCTCGCGCGCCCACTGCAGCCAGCCCGTGAAGTGCTTCGGCTGGATCGCGTCCCGGTCCACGACCTGGTTGCCCGTCTCCGCGTAGCTGGCGTGGAGGTTGAAGCGGAGCTTCCCGGGGATGAGCGCCGCGGCGGCATCGAAGTCCTGGCGGATCTCATCGCCGGTGCGCGCGGCGCCCGGGTAGTTGCCCGTCGCCTGAATGCCGCCCAGGCTCAGGCCCTCGGGCTTGGTCTCCAGTCCGGCCACATCGTCGGCCTGCCAACAGTGCACGGAGATGGCCGTCTCCAGGCACAGTCGCACCGCGATGTCGCTCTTCACACCCAACGCGGCGTACTGCTCCTTCGCGAGGGCGTAGGCTTGCTCGATCGATCTCTCGTTGGGCTGCGTCCTGCGGCTGGCTGACTTCGGCATCGTGGGTCCTCTTGGGTGGCGCCTGGCCGGCTCAGGGGCGCGCCGGCAACCAGATGTGGTGTGTCGTGCAGTGCCTTCGCCGCGCGGCGGGCGGCCTCCTTTGAGGTTCCGACGGCGGCAGGTTCCCGGCGGGGGCGGACGAAGTACCGCGTCCGGACGCTCTCGCCGGTGAGGTGCATACGATGGACTGCCCGAACAGCCACGGGCCGATGATTGCCGGGCGCAAGTCCTGGGTGTGCGAGGAGTGCGACTGCCGGGTTCCGCGCGAGTCGAGGGCGGCGCCGGCGGTGTCGCCGACCGTCGAGCAACTCCCCAGCGTCCTCGCCATCCCCCTGAGCGAGTACCTCGCCGAGTCGCACCCCGTGATGCGCCTCCACCGGCTGTGCGATGCGGCCGAGATCCTCGTCCGGTTCCTGGCCGTCGTCGCCCTCGGGGAGGTCCGGCGGGCGTTGGGGGCCGAGCCGCTGCCCGACCAGCTGTTGAAGGCGCTGCAGCCGAGCATCGAGCGCCCGACCTTCGGCCAGTGGCGCGACATGCTGGCCGCGCTGACCGAGGCCCTGGCGGGGCGGCCCGATCTCGTCGTGCCGGAGCTGCCCCCTCTCGTGACGGCTGACTTG
>VGFB01000379.1 GCA_016869015.1 Armatimonadota bacterium | reverse complement strand
CTTGGTGTGCGGCGTCGTAGACGGTCGTCGTCCGGTTCCCGAGCGCATCCACGGTGGCGACGGGCTTGCCGTCGGCGTCGAAGACCGTCGTCGTGCGATGGCCGAGGGCATCGATGGCTGCGGTCAGTCGGCCCGCGGCGTCGTAGGCGAAGGTCGTGCGGTTCGCCAGCGGATCGAGCATCGCCAGGCGCTTGCCCGCCGCGTCGTACACCGTGGTGGTCCGGTTGCCCTCGGCGTCGATCACGGCGACGGCCTGGGCGGCGGCATCGTAGAGCGTCGTGGTGCGGTTGCCGAGAGCATCCACGGCGGCGATGCGGTTGTTCGCGACGTCGTAGACGAACGTCGTGCGGTTGCCCAGCGCGTCGACGGTGGCGATGAGCCGGTTCGAGCCGTCGTAGACGCTCGTCGTCCGGTTGCCCAGCGCGTCGATCATCGCCACCAGGTTGCTCTGGTTGTCGTAGACGTAGGTCGTCACGTTCCCCAGCGGGTCGGTCGTGGTCAGCAGGCGGCTGAGGCTGTCGTGGGTGAAGCTTGTGGTGTGACCCTCGGGGTCGGTCACCGCGGCCACGTTACCCGCCGCATCGTACGTGTTGGTGGTGGTGTGACCCAGAGGATCGGTCACACTCACCGGGCGGTTGTCGGCATCGTAGGCATGGGTCGTCACGTACCCGAGAGGGTCGGTCTCGGTCGCCACGTGGCCGAAGGCCGCGTAGGTGTAGGTCGTCACGTTACCCAGGGCATTGGTGATCGAGAGGCGGTTGCCCTGATCGTCGTTGGTGTAGGTCGTGCGATGGCCCAGCGGGTCGATCATCACCGTGACGTGGTTGTTCGCGTCGTACTGGTAGATCGTGGTCGCGCCGAGCGGGTCCTCGATCGAGGTCAGGTTGCCCCGGTTGTCGTAGGTGTAGGTGGTGCGGTTCCCCGTCGGGTCGGTGAAGCTCTCGAGCCGCTGGCCCGTGTAGGTGAGCGTGGCGACGCCCCCCAGCGCGTCATCGATCCGGGTCGGGTTGCCGCCGGCATCGTAGCTGACCGTCACCGCCGACCCCAGCGGATCAGTCAGGACCGTGACGTCGTCCTCGCTGTCGTAACTGTAGGTCCGCAGGCCGCCCGTCGGGCTCTCCAGCGTGGCGAGCTGGTTGTCGTCGTTGTAGGTATACGTCGTCGTGTAGCCTTCGGGGGTCGTCCGGGCGGTCAGCAGGTGCAGGTCATCGTACGCGAACTCGGTCACGCACAGCTCCGGCGTGGTCACCGAGGTGAGGTCGTTGCCGGTGTAGCCGAACTGCGTCTCGCGGCCGGCGGGGTCGGTGAACCCGCTCACCCGGCCCTCGTTGTTGTAGGCGAAGGTCGTCACCGCCGCGCCCGGCCCGGTGACCGTCTGCAGCTGCGCGCCATCGTAGGTGTACGTCCACGCATTCCCCACGCGATCCTGCTCCAGGATCACCCTTCCCCCGTCCCAGAAGGTCTGATACCCCAGCCGCGTCGTCTCCGTATACGTGTCCTCGCCCGTCTCCGTCAGCGTCGTGTCCACGCCCGGCGGCGGCACGTACTCGCCCCCGATCCGCTCGTACGTCCGCTGCTCGCCCGACTGCTTCGTCAACTCCACGAACTTCTCGGGGTCGTCGTCGGTTCCATACACCTGCAGCCTCTGCGCCACGCTCAACTGCCACCCAAACCCCAGGACCGTCTCCTCAGTGCTCTGCCCGTTGTACGTCCACCGCACCGGCGTCGGCAGCAGTCCCGGCGGCACCGCCCCTCCCTGGATCACCAGGTTCCCGTTCCAGGCATTCAGCCGCTCCGGCCCCGAACAGCAGCCGCCTGACGCAGGACAGACTCCTGGCTCAGTCGGCGGAGGCGCCGTGTCCTCCTCGCACTCCTCGCACTTGGGCTGTGGCGGCGGGCAGTCCCCGGTGTCATCGCACACAGGGCACGAGGGTCCCCCGATAGGGGGCATCAGGAGTGCGACCTTGTCCTGCACTCCCTGTTGAGGACCCAGCGGGCCCGGCGGCGCGCCCGCCAGCCCCATGCAGTGCCCCGAGCCTCCCGTCACGTACTGCATGGGATAGCTGCGGCCCGGTGGATCACCGACGCGCGACGCGGGGGGTTTGCCTGGGGCACCGTCATTGCGAGACCACGAGGCGCTCATTCCGAACCCTCCCTGCGATGCTGGGGACGGCTCGCGACCCCTCCCTCAACCATCTCCCATGAACCCACAATACGCTTCTCCCTTGGTCTGAGTCCTCCTTCGTCTCAGAAGGTGATTTGCATCACTGATGTTCACAATTGGCTCTATCCCCCGGATTAGACACACTACCCAACGACCTTCGCCTTGGATAGTGCATCACGCAGGGCGGCAATGGCGAGTCCTGGCGTGTGCTCCTTGCCGGGCGGCATCCCGTCCAGGGCCTCGGCTAAGATCCGCTCATCGATCTCTGAGCATTCACCGACCTTTCGCCCAACAATGAGCGTTGTCAGCATCGAGCCGCACGCGATGCTCGGGCCGCAGCCGTGGCACCGGAAGCGAGCCTCAGATACTCGACCGTCTGCCATCTTCAGATGCAGCACCATGAAGTTGCCCTGACCCGGTGTCCCTGCGGTGCCCACGAGGTCCGGGTTCTCCAGCGCGCCCACGTTGCGCGGATTGCGGAAGTGGTCCATCAGTGTCGCAGAGCGCATGGTGCGCCTCGCTCGGCCTCTCTGTCAGGGATCGGGGGGTGACGGCCGGAGCCGCTCGGAGGTCGACGGCGCCGAGCCCTCAGGCTGCCGAGCGCCCTCGTGCAGGAGCACTGCCAGGTTGCGCCGGGCCTCGGCGTCATCGGGGGCCAGCTCGACCAGCCGCCTGAGAGCGGGCTCCGCCTCCGCCCACTGCCCGGACTGCAGGAGCGCGTAGGTCAGGAGCCGCTGGGCGGTTTCGTGACCTGCATCGGCGGCGAGGACTGCTCGGAGGGCAGCGACAGCGGCATCAAAGTCCCTCTGCACGAGGTGCGCTCGGGCCTCGATGACTCGCGCCAGGTCCGGTCTGGCCTGACGGCCCGCCTCAGTTGCGAGTTCGCGCAGACCGGACCAGTCCTGGCGTCGGCTGAGGAGTTCGCACAGGCCATCCCAGGCCGGGGTGAACGCCGGCGCCTCCGCGACCGCCTCGCGCCACTGCGCCTCGGCCTGCTCGGGTCGCCCAGTCTCCAGGTAGAGGACGGCAAGATTGTGGCGGGCCTTGTACCCGCGAATGCTGGGATCGAGGCTGGAGAAGTACTGCTCCTCCGGGGCCTCCATGGCGGCGAGGAAGCTCTCCTCGGCACCGGCGTAGTCACCCAGAGCCCGGTGAGTCAGGCCTGCCTGGAAGAGGAGTTCGGGATCAGCGGGATAGTGAGCGCGCGCCGCATCGTAGGCCTGGAGCGCAGCTTCCGGTCGGCTGCGCTCGCGCTCCATCTGCACGATCATCGCGTACGCCTTCCGCACCTGCGAGTCGCGCGGACTCGAGAGGTCGATGCTGCGGTGGAGGGACGAGATCGCCTCGTCGTGCGCGCCGAGTTCCTGATCGATGCAGCCAAGGTTGAAGAGGCAGAACGGGTCGTCGGGACGAACGCGCAGCTCCTCTCTCAGGATCCGCTGGTCGCGTTCCAGCTTACGCCGGCGCGCGGCGGGGTCCTGGTAGCCGTGGTGGGTGATCACTACGTCCGTCCAGCCGACTTCGCCCCCGAGCCGGCGGATGGCGGGGAGGATCTGCTCGTGGACGCGGTACTCGAAGCGGAGCTGAGGGAGGTTACGGAACAGCTTGACGTGATCGACCTCAGTCACACCCTCCTCCCCCGCCGGCAGACACCGCACCTTCATCACGTACGCCATATGCGAGTCGCCCAGCACTGCGAGCGCCTTGCGTAGCCTACTACGGTTCTCCTCATCCAGGCTGTCGTCCGCGTCGAGCCACATCACCCACTCGCCGGTCGCAGGAGCCAGAGAGGCGTTGCGGGCGGCGGAGAAGTCGTCGATCCATGGGAAGTCGAAGACCCTCGCGCCGTGCTCCCTCGCGATCTTCTTCGTGCGGTCCTCTGAGCCGGTGTCCACGATGATGACCTCGTCGAAGACACCAGCGACGCTCTTCAAGCAGCGCGGCAGGTGAGCTTCCTCGTTCTTCACGATCATGCAGAGCGACACTGTCGGCCGGCCCCCGCCCTTCGCCTTCCCCTTCTTGCCCTTACGCCGGCGGCGCTTCGCCTTGGGCGTGGCGTCCGCAGTTGTGCTCGCCATTCGCTCCCGTGTGGGCATCGTCCGTCCGGTGTCGGCCTCGGCCCATGTGCGGGCCAGGACCGGCTCGTACGCCTGACGGATGACCTGGTCCCAGGCGTACCGCCGCGAGGCGCGGGCCCGGCCGGCTTCGCCCAGGCGGCGTCGGAGGTCCGCGTCGGCCAGGAGCGTTCCGAGCTTCGCGGCCAAGTCCTCGGCGTTCCCCGGCTCGAAGAGCAGGCCAGTGACCCCGTCCTCGACGGTGGATTGCAGGCCCCCGATGCGGCTAGCGATGACCGGCCGGCCGGCGGCGGAACCCTCGGCGGCGACGATCCCGAAGGCCTCCTCGCAGACGGACGGGACCACGACGAAGTCCGCTTGGCCGTACAGGTCGGCCAGGCGCTCCTGCGGGTACCAACCCACGCACGTCGTCCACTCGTTGAGCCGCTCGGGGTCAGGGCCGGCCACGCGCACCTCGAAGTCGTGGCCTTGCGACCGCAGTCGGGTGCAAGCCTCCTCCAACACCGAGTAGCCCTTGATCCCCTCCTGCCAGAGGCTGGGGAACAGGATGACCGGTCGAGCCCCGTCGGTGGGAGGAGGGACGCCGGCCAACTGAGCCACGTCGACGCCCGGCGTGGCGACGCTGACGTGAGGGGCGTGGGGCCCGAGCAGGTTGGCGATGAGGGGGTTGTTGACCAGCACGCCCGCGGCGCCGGCCAGGGCCTCGCGGAGGCGGGCTACGTAGTCCTCGCTCGGCGCGCCGCTGATCGCCCGCTCGGCCGCGTGGAGCGACCCGGTCTGACCCTCGTGGCGACGCAGGCAGTCTCGGCAGCGCTCCGGATCGGCAAGGAGGTGATTCCCACACGAG
>VGFB01000378.1 GCA_016869015.1 Armatimonadota bacterium | reverse complement strand
CTGCTGAGGTCCTGGGGCCCCTGCTGATCGGCACGCTGACCTTCGTCGTGCTGATCGTGGGGCACTTGCTGTTCCAGGTGATTCGTCCGGTGGTTGAGCGCGGCGTGCCGTTCGGGGTGGTGGTGCAGTTCGTGTTGCTGCAGACGCCGAACGCGGTGGCGCTGGCCCTGCCCGTGTCGATGCTGCTGGCGGCGGCCATCGGTGTGCACCGGATGGCGCGTGACAACGAGCTGGTCGCGGTGCGGGCGGCCGGCGCCGGGCTGACGCGGCTGCTGGCCCCGGTGTGGGGGGTGGGGATCGGCGTCTCGGCCTTCAGCTTCGTCGTGGCGGAGTATGTGCAACCCAAGGCCGACCGCCGGGCCGAAGGCATCATCACCGGCGTGCTGATGTCGCAACAGACGCTGGCCCTGGAACCGGGGCAGTTCGCCGAGGTCACGCCGGAGGTGTACGTGCTGCCCGGTGCGGTGGACGACCGCAGCGGCCGCTTGTCCGACCTGAGGGTCTTCTATGTTGAGCCGAAGGGCGCCGTGACCTTCATGCAGGCGCGCAGCGCCCGGTTCGAGGGGGAGCGGTTCGTGCTGGAGCGCCCGTTGGTCTGCCGCATTGACGCGGAGGGCGGGCTCACCCGCTCCTCGCCGACGGCCGGCGCGCGGGCGATCATCCATCTGCCGCGTGCCATCGAGGCGTGGAGCCGCGAGCGGCGGACGCTCCGCAACATGAGCGTTGCTGAGCTGTCGAAGGCGGTCCGCCGACAGGACGACGCCGCGGCGAACCGCCCCCTCCTCCTGGAGCTGCACGGACGCCTGAGCCTGGCCTTCGCCTGCCTGGCGTTCTCGTTGATCGGGGCGCCGCTCGCCCTGCTGTTTCGCGGCGGCCGAAGCCTGGGCGGCGCGCTCATCGCCATCCTGTACGCGTTCATCTACTACGTCGGCATGCTCTGGGCGCGCATGCTCGGCGAGTCGGGCGCCCTCACGCCGGTCCTTGCGGCGTGGCTGCCGAACACGGTGACGGCCGCCCTGGGCGCCTTGCTGCTGTCGCGCCGAAACTAGGGGCAGGCACCAATCTGCGCCAGACGTCAGCGGAAACTGGTGCCTGTCCCTGATTTCGGCGCTCGGGGGACCTCTTGACCGCGCGAACGGTCGGCGGCGTTCTGCTCCTGCTGCTCCTCGCCGGAACTGCCCTTTGCCCGGCACAGGAGCCCGTCGTGCCGCCTGCCGAGTCGTTGCCCCTGCCGCCTCCGCCGGACACCGTTGCCGACGCCGAGGCCATCGCCGAAGCCTCCGCCGCCGAATCCCCGCCGCTCCCCGCGGACGCTCCCAAGCCCGCGCTCGCCGACGACGAGTACGCCCTCGAGGCCGATGAGGTCTGGGGCGTCCAGGGCGCCGTCTACGCCCGCGGACACGTGCGCATCCGGCACCGCGAGATCGACGTGACCGGCGATGAGGGGGAGGTGGATGAGGAGGGCATCTTCGCGCAGGTCAGCGGCAACGTGACCATCCGCGCCCAAGACGTGAGCGCGACGGGCAGCCGCCTGCGGGTGAACCTCGAGACCGAGTGGTGGGAGATCACCGACGGCGAGACGAAGCTCGAGCCCGAGGCGCTGGAGGACCGAGTCGCCGAGCCGATCTTCGTGCGCGCGAAGACCATCACCGCCTACCCGGAGGTCGACCTCCTGATCGCCCAGGACGCCGCGGTGACCTCCTGCAACTACGCCGAGCGCGAGAGCGACGAAGTTCACTACGAGATGACGACGGACGAGTGCCGGATCCGTCCGCGCAAGGACATCACCCTCGACCATCCCACGTTGCACGGGTTGGGCCGCCGCCTCGTGCGCTATCCGGGCGTGCTGCGCCTGCGGCTGGATGACGACCGGTCACGGCTCATCATGGAGGTGGGCCAGAACCAGGTCGAGGGGTTCTACGCGAAGCTCGGCTACCCTTACGAGGCCGGCCGCTCGGCCTCGGGCCTCGCGCGCCTGAACCTCACCACGCGCCGCGGCATCGGCCTGGGCGTCGACCACTGGTTCGACAACGGCCAGTCCGCGGGGGAGATCGACGTGTTCGCCGAGCCGCAACAGGGCGCCTGGTCGACCCGACTGCGTCACCGGTTCCAGGTCAGCCGGGGCCTCAGCACCACCCTCAACAGCAGCCTGCAGACCAACAGCGGCTACAACTCCGGCAGCACGACCTCCTTCTCATCCGACTTCGGCCTGCGCAACGATACGGGCAGCGCACACACCACGCTGGGCTTCCAGCACTACCTCAGCTCCGGCGCCGGCTACTCCTCGACCCGCCTCACCGGCAACTTCATGCACCAGCAGCGCGGCCCGGCGGGCATCGACTGGACGCTCCGCACAACGGCGCAGCGGAACAAGTACGGCTCGAGCTCCGCCGCCGATGAGGAGTTGGAGCTGGACTTCGACGCGCGGCGGGAGCATCCGGCCTTCGACTGGGAGCTCGGCTACAAGCAGCGGTACGACCTGGACGGCGGGCGCTACACCGCCGATTCGCAGTACTCCGTCCTGGACGAGCTGCCGTCCCTCATCCTCCGCAGCGACACCGAGCGGCTCGGGATGGACTGGGGTTTCCCGATCCAGACGCGGGTCGAGTGGGGGCAGTTCCGGCAACAGCCCGAGGATCAGCACCTCCAGCGCGTGAGCCTCGAGGCCGAGCTCTACGGCGAGACGGTCCAGTTGGCCAAAGGCCACGACCTGCGAACGGGCGCCGCCTTCCGACAGAGCTTCTACTCCGACGGCTCCGCGCAGTACGACCTCCGCGCGGGTCTGGGCCTCCAGTCCAGCTGGGGCGGGCCGTGGTACTCCCAGGTGCAGTGGGACTGGCAGCGGCCGGCGGGCTTCTCGCCCCTGCGACTCGACTACGCGGCCAAGAACCACGACGTGCAGTTCGGCCTCTCCCGCTACGTGGCTAACCGCTCGCGCGTCGAGTTCAGCACCGGCTACGACGTCCGCCAGAGCTACTGGCGCGATGTCGTCATGCGGGCCGAGTTCACCCCGAACCTCCACAACCGCTTCGAGGTGCAGACCGCCTACGACATCGAGCGCAGCCGGTTCCGGCCCCTGGAGGTCCGTTGGCAGTTCGTGCGACAGCATCGGCTCGACGTGGAGCTCTCCACCGCCTACGACATCGAGCGGTCCGAGCTCAGCCGCGTGCAGATCGACTCCGACTGGGTCATCTCGCCCAAGTGGCGCCTGGAAACGCTGGTCGGCTACAACGGCCCGCTCCAGGAGTTCGACTTCCTCGAGACTCGCGTGACCCGCGACCTGCACTGCTGGATCGCGTCGCTCGCCTACAGCCTCAGCCAGCAGGAGGTCCGCCTCAACTTCGGGCTGAAAGCCCTCGGCGGCGGCGACTGGGAATACGGCCTCGGCGGACAGGGCCAGAGGCTCACCCCCCGCAGCGGGCAATACTACTGACGAGAGGATGTGCCGACCATGCGCTCTGTGCTCCTGTTCGGTCTGGCTGTGACGCTGACGGTCCTGCCTGCCGCGCCCGAGGTCTGCCCCCAAGGGACGGATGAGGACGGGTTCGTGTCGATCTTCAACGGCACGGACCTGACGGGCTGGGACGGCGACCCGCGCCTCTGGTCGGTGAAGGACGGGGCCATCCACGGCGAGACGACGCCGGAGAACCCGGCCCAGGGCAACACCTTCTGCGTGTGGCGCGGGGGGACGCTGCGGGACTTCATCCTGAAGATCAAGTTCCGCATCCAGGGCGGCAACTCGGGCATTCAGTACCGCAGCAAGGAGTTCGATAAGTGGCGGATTGGGGGGTACCAGGCCGAGGTCGAGAACAACCCCGGGAAGGTCGGCTTCCTCTACCATGAGGCGGGCCGCGGCTGGCTGGTGAACGTGGGCGACATGATGGAGATCGACGCCGCGGGCAACAAGAACGTCGTCGGCAAGGTCTCGGACGTGGAGGCCCTCAAGCAGGCCGGCTACTACACCTCCCAGGACTGGAACGAGTACATCATCATCGCGCAGGGCAACTACCTCCGCCACTACCTCAACGGCTTCCCGACGATGGCCCTGATCGACAACGACCGGGTGACCAACGGAGACGATCCGAAGGACCTCGGCGGCTTCATTCGCGAGGGCCTCCTGGCGCTGCAGATCCACGCCGGGCCGCCGATGGTGGTGGAGTTCAAGGACATCCGGCTGCGCCAGCTAACCTCGGGCTACGGCAACGCCGTGCGCCTGTTCAACGGGGAGAGCCTCGACGGCTGGGCGCCCATGAACGACGGCAACCGGGACACCTTCGGCGTGAAAGACGGCGCGATCACCAACACGGGCCAGCCGGCCGGGTACCTGCATACGACCGCGGACTACACGAGCTACGCGCTGCACCTGCAGATGAAGCACGTCGCCGAGGGCAACAGCGGAGTGCTCGTCCGCATGACCGGGCCCGACAAGGTCTGGCCCAAGTCCATCGAGGCGCAGGGGCAGTCGGGGAGCCTGGGGGACATCTGGAACATCGACGACTTCCCGATGAAGACCGATCCCGCCCGCACCAACGGCCGCCACACCCGCAAGCTCCACGACTCGAACGAGCGGCCCATCGGCGAGTGGAACGACTACGAGGTCATCCTCGACGGCGGCAACTTGGAGATCAAGGTCAACAACCTGCTGCAGAACGCGGCTACCGACTGCGAAGTCGTGCCCGGCAAGATCTGCCTGCAGTCCGAGGGCTCCCCCAAGGAGTACCGCAACATCGTCGTCGTGCCGATCGAGTAGCGCCCCGTCCGCACGGACGACTACTAGGAGCCTGTCAGCCGTGAAGCCTCGGGCCGTCGTGGGTCGGCTCACCAGAGCCGACAGAGCCTTCAGGTCAATGCCGGACGGCGTCGGCTCTGGTGAGCAGTATTGATTCGTAAACTTTCGCCACAGATTAGACGAAACCAAGGGCGTGCAGATGGTCGCGTCTCGGTCGCTGGTACAGCAGAGCCCGCAGGAGGCCGAATACGGCCTTGATGCGGGCCGTGGCGGCACAGCGGGGCTGCGGCGGGTGCAGGCCGGCGAGCAGCAGGGCCAACAGATAGGCCACCATCGCAGCGTAGATCGTGTGCAGGCCAGCCGACTG
>VGFB01000377.1 GCA_016869015.1 Armatimonadota bacterium | reverse complement strand
CCAGCCCAGCGGGTTCTCGATGGTCCACATCCCTGCCCGTTCCGCCGCGTCGGCGTAGGCAGTGACAAGAGCGCGGGCGCGATCCGGGCCCGCCGCGACCGCCTCCCCAAGGCGCCGGCTCGGCTCCGCGCCGCCGTTGGCGTGCACCGCCAGGTTGAAGCCTGCCGCGGCACATGCCGGCATGGACTCCGGGACGATGTCGTAGCAGCCAATGGCGAAGAAAGGCGCGCCGTCTACCAGCGCGCAGCCGCGCTCCGCGTCGTAGGAGAGCCGGGGAGATGCCTTGCCGGGCACTGGGCCGTCGGCATGAGCCACGGTGGCGCTCAGGCAGCTTGCGAGAAGCGCGCGCCAGGCCCACCTGCGCGGGACCCCGATCACTGGACGAACCGGGAACGGCCGGATCACTTCGCACCTCCCACGCGACAGGCGGCTCGTACCGAACGCACCTCCGACCACGCTGCACCAACGGCCCGTCCGTGCTGAGTCCAGGACACGGTTCCGCCCGCTGCCGCGCGAACTGCCGTCTCGCCCTCTTGGGGTGGACCGTTGTTCAGGGCCCGGCCGACTTCTCCATCCACTGCGCGACCGCCTCGAACCGTTCCACCGGCACGCGGATCCCGTCGGACGCGACCAGCAAGCTGAACGGCGCCCGGCGGACGCGCGGGGTGATCAGCCGGTCCAGCGCCGGCTGGATTCCCTCGATGGGTCCCAGCACCCACACCGTCGGGTCCAGCGTCCCGAACAGGATCGTGTCCTCGCCGAGCACGTCGAGCGCGAGCTCCCACGGCGTGTCGCCGGTCGGCGGCGGGGTCAGCGCGTGCACGCCGTCCGCGCCGGTCTCCCGGACCTGCTCCAGCAGGTTGCGCACGTGTCCGCACATGTGCAGGATCGCGACCTTCCTCTGCGCGTGCATCGCCCCGACGAAGTCGCGTACGTGCGGGCCGTTGTAGCGGCGGTAGATCTCGGGGCTGATGTACCGCGTGCTGGTGTTCTCCACGAGCGTCACCGACCCCCACGGGCCTTGCGCCAGCGCCTCGAAGGCGATCAGCTCCCGCTCGTGAATCAGACCGATCAGCGCTTCCATCTCCCGCGGGTGATCGTGCAGGAGGTAGTAGAAGCCCGCGATCCCGATGTCCGTCTCCAGCAGCCGGGGAATCGTCGAGGGGCCCCAGAACCGCGTGATCACGCCGTCGTCGCCGATCTCCGCGTCCAGCGCCGCGAAGGCCGCCGAGTCGTCTCGCGCCACGTACCGCGCGCCCTCCCACATCGCGCGGTACAGGCGCAGCTCCTCGAGCGTCTCCACGTAGTACTTCACGGGGTGACTGCCGCGCCACACGCTGTGCAGCGTCCCCTCCGGGCAGCGCAGCTCCCAGTTCGTCTCCTCGCCCTCCGTCCACGCCCTCGACTCGACTCCCTCCCCCCACTCCAGCGCCGGGGAACCGAACCCGTGCGGCGTGCCCCAGCCGTTCAGACTGAGGACATCGCAGCCCAGCCCCTGACAGAAGCCCAGGAACGAACCCTCCGCCCCCAGCGTGTGGCTGTCGGCCAGAACCGTCCACGAAAGCCGATCCGCCGGCTCGCGCCGCAGGATGGCCGACAGCCGTTCGCGCCCGGTCATGGCGTGCCCGCCGCCAATCGCTCCAGGTGGTAGATCGTGTCGGGCGTGAACACCCCCTCCTCGCCCATGATGACCCAGTCGCTCATGCCCTCGAGGGAGAACTCGCCGCGTTTCCCCTCGCGGAGTCCCTTGATGTGGTAAGCGTCATTCATCGCGGTGGCATCCACCCGATCGCCCTGGAACGCGTGCACCTGGAACCAGAGGTGCTCGCGCTGATCGGGGTAGCGCGGGTCGCCGACCGGGAACCCGATCTTCACGCCGAACATCCACTCCTCGCCGCCGCCGTGCCGCTCCTGCAGCGCCCTGAAACGCGGAAGCCGCTCGCGGGCCAACTGCGTCATCCGCGCCTCCTCGTCGTCGTGCACCCACAAGGCCGGCTCGCCGCTGAGGTTCGACAGGTACTTGCACGGGTTGCCCGGCCGCTTCTTCAGCAGCCCGGCGGGCGGTGTGAACAGCATGGCGCCCGGCGCGCCGTGCAAGTCCTCGCGTTCCTCCGGGCTCGTACCGACGATGCCGGGCTTCACATGCTGCAGACCCTCGTGCCACGGGAGCCAGATGAAGTCCAGGCTCAGGCCGACATCGAACTTCACGCCGGGGTCGGGCAGGCCGGTGCGCAGCCAGAAGGCCCCGATGGAGTACAGCAGCTCCTGCAGCGGCCAGGCGGCCTCGGGGCTCACATCGAGAATCTCCACTTCCGGCAGGCCGCACCTCAGGAGCCCGTGGGAGTGCAGCCAGCTCCCGCCGGAGCCCTCCTCCGGGGTGATGCACTGCACCCGCAGGAGCGCCTTGGGCGAGGGGGGCGTCGCCGAGGCCGCGACATCCAGAACCCACCCGGCCGAATGGTGGGCCTGGGTGAGCGCGTCGGCGACGGTGACAGCGTCCTCCGCCAGCGCCGCGACGACCCGCAGTTGGCGATGGAAGTCGCCGAGCGGCTGCGCGCCGAACTTCGTGGCGACTGAGACGCTCCACTCGCTGGCGCGGGTCGCCTCCATCTCCTCCGCGGTCAGGAGGTCGTTGACCTCGAGCATCTCCGTGCCGAGGCTCGGGGTGAGCGCCAGCCGGAACTCCAGCGGCTCCGCCCGGCCCGCAAACCGGACCATCGCCGACAGCGTCCACTCCACGCCCTCCTGCTGGACCGGCTCGCCGGCCTTCACCTCCGACAGGTCAAGCCCGGCCGCCCTCAGCCTCGCCTCGACGGCCTCCGGCTCCGGCCTGGCCGTGCCCTCCGGGTACACCGCCAACAGCACCGATGGGAACCTCTCCTCACCCAGTGTCGCGTACTCCTCCGGCAGCTCCATGCTTGCCCCTCCTTCGCCGTTCCAGTGCCCGCCGTCGCCGTCACGGTCCCCGCCGTCACAGGCTCTGCAGGAACCTCACGGCCTTCGTGATGTCGCTGACGGGGTCCTCGCCGACTTCGCGCTCGATGGCGAAGTAGCCCTCGAAGCCCTGCTCCTTCAGCAGGCCCACATACCGCGGCCAGTCGATCCAGCCGTCGCCCAGGGGCACCTCCTGCGGGCGGCCGTCCTCGTGCACCAGCGCGTCCTTCGCGTGAGTGTGGACCACATACGGCCCGAGCACCTTAACGCCCTCGTGGGGATCGTACCGCGCCATCGCCTCGGCCTTGTCGTAGGGCCTACCTTCGCGTTGGAAGAGGTGCGGCGGCCAGAGGACGAGGTTCGCGGGGTCGTAGTTGATGCGGATCGCGGGCGAGCCCACGGTCTCGATGAGGCTCCGCAGCACAACCGGCGGTTCCGGCCCGGTCTCGATGGCCAGGCACGCGCCGACCTTCTCTCCGTGCTCGGCGATGCGGTGTGCGGCCTCGAGGGCGGCCTTGCCCTTCTCCGACTCGAAATCGCCGGGGATGATCCCGATGTGCCCCTGCCAGATGCCGCAACCCAGGTCCGCCGCGAGGTCCAGCACGCGATAGGCCCACGGGAGGTTCGTCTCGTGCTGATCGGCGTGGGTGAGGTCGACCTGCCCGCCCCAGCAGGAGATGGCCGAGATCTCCAGGCCCAGGGTGCCGAGGTGCCTGACCAACTCCTTCCGTGCCGCGGCATCGAGGTTCTCGGGCGCGAACATCGTGCCGTCTACGCTGATGTGAAGCCCGCTCACGCCCAACTCCGCCGCCTTCTTCATCCCCTCATACGGCTCCAGCCGCAAGCTGCCCAGCATGATCGCGACTTTCAGATCACCCATCACAAGCCTCCTGGAGGACATTCCACAACGGGGCGCAACTTCAACGCTGGGCAGCGAACTCCTTCGCCGGCGAACCGTTCACCTCGCCCGGTGCATCTGAGGCATAGGGAAGCTTGGGGGCGTGGCCCGATGCGCGGTGAACTCTCGTCCACCGATCTCCGCCCGCGTCTCCTGCGGGAGGCCCGGCGCCTCGTGGAGGACCCCAACGAGGCCGAGGACCTCGTGCAGGAGTGCCTGCTGGCCCTCCACCAACACCGCGCCTCCCTCCGCGATCCGACCAGCCTCTTGCCGTGGTGCCGCACGGTGCTGCGGAACCTCTACCGCCAGCGGCTGCGGAGGCGCTGGTACACCGAGCTGCGCGGCCTCGCCGACCTGCCCATCTCGGCGACCGAACCCTGGGGCTCGGTCGATGCATCACTGACGGTGGAGGGCGCGCTGGAAACAGTGGCCCCGCGCGTCCGACGCGTCCTCCGAGAGTTCTACCTCGTCGGGCACACGGTGGCCGTGATCTCCGAGCGTGAGGGGCGCCCCGAGGGGACGATCAAACGCTGGCTGCACGAGGGAAGGGAGGCGTTGAGAATGGCTCTGACGGAGACCCCCGAGGGGGCGCCGCTCGCATGCATCTACGCATCCGGGTGGATGGACGACACCCGGCGGCACGTCGAGAATGCGCTGCGGGAGGCCGGCTACCGCGCCGAATGGGGGGCACTGAACGAGGACGCGGCCCTGTCCCCCGAGGCGGCGCTCTTCGTGCTAGGCGAGCAGGCGGGTCCACGCAGCGGGCTCGAGCTGCTGCTCGCCGTTCGCCACGCGGAGGCCACCGCGAACACTGCCGTTGTCCTGTTCGGTCCGGGGCGCGAATCGGCGGTACTCGCAGCCTGGCAGGCCGGCGCCGACTGCTACCTCACCGACCCCTCCTCGCCCGAGGTCCCGCACTTCCTCAGGCAGCTTCGCGCCGCAGCTGAGTCCGTGGCATGAGCGTCTCGCTCATGGAGAGCCGTGCCTCCATCGGCGAGACGCCGATGCCACGACGTGCCGGGAGGTGCGCGAGCCCGGTGACCCGGAAACGAGGACCCTCCTCTCCTCGCGTCGAAGCCCGCCCCCGGCCTCGGGCGTTGCCGTCACTCCTTCCGCCCCGAGCCGGGGACTGCCTTGAAGCAGACGCCTCTGACCGCCGACTGGAAGCTCCAGCACTTCGACGACGGCGCCGGGGAGGCCGCTGGCGCTCACCTCGCCGACCACGATGACTCCACCTGGCTCCCGGCGACGGTGCCGGGGCAGGTCCACCTGGACCTCATGGCC
>VGFB01000376.1 GCA_016869015.1 Armatimonadota bacterium | reverse complement strand
GCCAGGAGGGCAACGCGGACACCGGGCGAAACTCCAGCTGACAACAGGTTGGGTGCGCCTTGTCGGCTGTTCGTGGAACCGGGACCCCAATGGACCGCCTCAGATCGCGCAGTGCAGGGCGATGCGCGCCCTTGGTGCGCCTCGACGCGGCGGCCGACAGCGACCAGGAGTCATCCATGTGCGGGCTGTGCGGGTACCTCGCGCTGAGATCCGGCACCCCACCCATGCCGCTCGACGTACTCGGTGCGATGTGCGGTCTGCTGCACCATCGTGGCCCTGACGACGAAGGCACGTACATCTCCCCCGATGGCAGGGCCATGCTGGGGCATCGGCGCCTGGCAATACTCGATCTGTCCGCCGCCGGCCGCCAGCCGATGCAGAACGAGGACGGCACCGTGTTCATGGTGTGCAACGGGGAGATCTACAACCATGCGGAGCTGCGCGCGCCGCTGATGGGCCAAGGACATCACTTCGCCTCAGGCTCCGACTCAGAGGTGATTGTCCACCTGTACGAGGAGTTGGGCGAGCAGTGTGTGGAGCGGCTGGACGGCATGTTCGCCCTCGCGATCTACGACGCACGGCAGCGGACACTGGTCCTGGCGCGGGATCGCTTTGGGATCAAGCCCCTGTACTTCTTCAGTGACTCCGACGTCATCCTCTTTGCGTCCGAGATCAGGGCTCTGCTGGCGTGCCCACAGGTACCTCGTCGCGTGGACCTGGCCGCCATCGAGGGGTACCTGGCTCTTGGGGCTGTCCCGTCCCCGAGGACGGCCTTTGGCGGCATCCTGAAGCTCCCGCCTGGGAGTCTGCTGACTGCGCACGAGGATGTCAGTGACCCGCTGGAGTTGCAGCGGTACTGGTCCGTAGCCGACTGCGAGCCTGTGCAAGGACTCACTGACGAGGAGTGCGAGTACAGGTTCCGTGGCCTCCTGGATCAGAGCGTGTCCAAGATGATGGTCTCAGACGTGCCGCTGGGCGTCCTCCTCAGCGGCGGCACTGACTCGGCGGCCGTGTGCGCCTTGGCGAGCCGGCTCAGCACGCAGCCGATGAACGCATTCACAGTGTCGATCCAGGACGTTCAGGCGACGTGCGAGGACGCTGCAGCACGTGAGGTCGCCGCCGTGTGCGGCGCGGCGCATCATTGCACATCCGTCGGTTGGGAGGCTTTGATCGAGGATCTCCCTGCCGTTGCTCTTCAGATGGAGGAGCCGATCGCGGACTACACGGCCGTCGCTGTCTACAGGCTGTGCCAGTTCGCCAAGGCGAACGGCATCACGGTGGCGCTCGGGGGCGAGGGGGCAGACGAACTCCTGGCTGGATACGACCGCTACTCGAAGCTCGCGTTGGTTGAGCGTTTCCTCTGGCGCTGGTTCCGTTCCAGCCCGGACTGGCTGAAGCGGGTAACAGCCGGCCTGCTGGCGCCTGCCGCCGGAACCTACGGGTGCGAAGCCCTTTGCGGAGGTGTGGAAGGTGCGGACCTCGTCTGGGGCGGGGCCACCGCCTTCCTGAACGTTGATCGGGACCGGCTGCTGGGTCGAAGCCGGAGCCCTTGCCTTCCGCTGTACAATGAGAGTGTCGGGCAGGTTGTGACGGAGCAACGCCGCCGTGGCGCGGACACTCTCCAGATCGCCGGCGCGGTGGATCTCGCCTACCGCCTTCCCGATCTGCTGCTTACGCGGCTGGACAAGCTCTCCATGGCGTGGGCTCTCGAATGCCGTGTGCCGTTCCTGGACCACGCGCTGGTTGAGTTTGCCATCGGGCTGAGGGCGAACCTGAAGGTGCGCCGCGGGGTCACCAAGTACCCCCTGCGACGGATGCTGCCCGAGCGCCTGCCGAAGGCCACGCGGCTCGGCGCGAAGCGCGGGATGCTCGGGACGGCCGCCATCGTGCTTCACGATCCCCTCTGGACGTTCGCCCGACGGCAGATCACGGATAGTCCCCTCCTTGCAGAAGTGGGGCAGAAGACCGCCGTCCGTCACGTTCTCGAGCGCGCCGTCAGGACTCGCGACAAGCTCTCCTGTTACCGGGTGTGGGTTCTGCTGAACCTGGCCCTGTGGCACCAGGCGTACTTCGAATGACCCTCGGGACGCGTCGAAGGGGTGGCCTGGGGTGCGAGTGCACATCATCACCTTCAACTACCTTCCGGAAGGCAATGCCCCGGTCGCTCGGGTCAGTGCCTTGGCCGCATCGTGGTCGGCGTTGGGCCATGACGTGAAGGTGGTCACCGCGTTCCCCCACTTCCCGGAGGGTCGCGTCTTCGCCGGGTACCGCAACGCGCGAGTCCGCGCCGAGACAGTCGAGGGCATCTCCGTCCTGCGCTGCTGGGTCTGGGCCCGGCCCAACCGCGCGAGCTGGCAGGCTGCAGCGAGCCATCTGTCCCACTCGCTGGCCGTGCTGCTGTTCGGGGCACGGCGCAGCGGGCCCTGCGACGTTGTCCTGGCCACCTCCCCTCCCCTGTTCGTCGGGTTGACCGGGTATCTCCATGCGCGCGCCAAGCGCGCGCGCTTCGTCTTCGAGGCGCGCGACCTATGGCCGGCGTCGATACAGACCCTCGGCGCGCTCAGGGAGGGCGTTGCGTTGCGCATACTCGAGGGAATCGAGAGCTTCCTGTACGACAAGGCCGACCAGGTGGTCTGCGTGACGGAGGGCACCCGCAGATTGCTGTCGGAGCGTGGCATTCCAGGCCCCAAGATCGCCGTCATGCCGAATGGGGCGAGTCGCGCCTTCCTGGACGCCACTGAACGGGATCGCCATGCGGTGCGCGACCATCTGGGGCTCCATGATGAGTTCGTCGTAGGCTACCTCGGCACACTGGGCATGTCCCAGGGAACGGACACGCTTCTGGATGTGGCGGAGAGGATGCGCGATGTGCCCCGGGTCCGGTTCCTGCTGTGCGGTGCCGGCTCGCAGCGCGAACGGCTGATCGAGGCGGCGAGCCAACGGCACCTCTCCAATGTCATCTTCCTCGAGCGTCGGCCCTATCAGGACATGCCCGGCCTCTACGCAGCAATCGATGCGAGCTGGGTCGCACTGCATGATGTCGACCTGTTCAAGGCCGTCGTGCCGTCCAAGCTGTTCGAGGCGATGGCGAGCGGGACACCCATCATCGGCTGTCTGCAGGGCGAGGCGGCAGCGCTGCTACGACAACACCGCTGCGGCCTGTGCGTCCCACGCGATCCCGCCATCATCGCTGACGCGGTTCTGCGGCTCGCCCGGTCACCCGCACTCAGGGAACAGCTTGGGGCCGCAGGACGCGCGGCGGCCACGCGGAACTTCATCCGGGAGGACCTCGCAATTGCCTACCTCAGGCTGCTCCAGGGCGTCGTTAGCGCCCGGTGCCGTGGGCACGGATCCCGGCCGCCGCCGGAGTGAGGCTGCCATGCTGTGGACGGGCCTCGGGGATGCCGCGGCGAGATGGTGCAAGATCGTCTCGGCGGTCGGGCTGCTAGCCTTGGCCCCCCACCTGGCAACGGGCGCCAGCCTGACTGTGCAGCAAGCGTCCTGGGACCCGGCGAACTTCTCGGTCCACGTGTATGTGAGCAACGAGGGGAACGCGCCCTGCGGGGCGATCGACCTGCACGTCACGGCCGGTGCGACGCGGGAGGAGGCGAGGGCCCTTCCCCTTCATTGGAGCAGGATCCGTCCGAACCCCGTCCCCGTTGGAGGCCACGCGTGCGTAACTGCTTGCCTGCGTGACGTCCCGGAAGGGAACGTAGCCCTACAGCTCGCCCTTGACGACGGCTCGGTCCTCGAAACCGAAGTAGCTCTGCGATCGCCAGAACTCACCGTAGCGTTCATCGCTGCCGACGAGGCGCGGCGGGGCCTGCGCGCCTACGTGCAAAGCACCTCACCGACGGGCGCTGACGACCGCCTGACGGGGGTGAGACTGGATGGGCAGGAGTTGGGGGCGAGCACCGCCATCGGAGGGGACGGGCGTCTCTTTCGCGGGTGGGTGGCCCTGGACCTGCCCATGCCAAGCGCAGCCTCCCCGAGCGGCTACCATGTGCTGGAGGTGGAGACGGAGACGGGCGCACGAACCCATGAGCAGTTCCGTGTCTGCCCGGTGCCGTTCCTGCTCGGCGCGTACGGCGCGCTCAACCATGGCGTGCTGGCCGACATGGCCGCCCACAGCCTGAACCACTACGCGTGCTTCGGGCGGCTGAGCCCGACCGATCTGCGGCTTCTCGACGCTTGCGGTCTGACCGCCGGATGCACGCCGTTCGCGGACTCCCGAGGTGCCGCCGCTCTGCCCCCCTCGGAGGCGGCCAGGGAACGCGGCATCGTCCCCAGACTTCTCGCGCAGTACGGAAGCGCGCATTGCCTGAGGTACGTGTGTGTGATGGAGGAGCCCGACTACCGGGACTACTTCGAGACGGGCCTGGGCTTCCACGCGCCCGAGGCGGTCCAACGCGCGGCCCTGTGTAACCAACACGCGCCCGAACTCCCGACCCTGATCCAGATTGACAACACCTATCGGTACGCCAACTACCGCGTCTATGGGGAGATCGCAGACGCCTGTGCGAGCAACCGCTACGCGCTCGGACGCGGCGCCGCAGTCTCCGAGATCGCGGAGGCCTGCGACATGCTCCGGGCGACCAGCCAACCACGACCGTGGTTCTTTATCCCTCAGTTCTTCCGGTTGTCCCAGGGAGAAGGCGACGACCGCCTGGGCCGCATGCCGGCACTCGCCGAGATGCAGCTGCAGTGCTACGTCGCGCTGGCCCACGGCGCAAGGGGCATCATCTACTACTGCCACTCTGGGGACTCGCGTGGGGGCGAAGGGCCCAGCGATGCTCACCTGTGGGATGCCATGGGCCCCTTGCATCGCGCACTGAGACAGGTCGGCGATGTGATCGCCCACGGCAACGCCACGGACTGGATCGAGTGTGACTCGCCACTCGTCGCCGCGCGCGCCATTGCCTGCCCACCTGAAGCGGTGTTGCTCGTCGTCTACAACCGGGGGGTCCGATCCGATCTAGACAACTGCTTGGTGCCGGTCGCCAGAGACGTCGATCTGACGCTCCACTTGCCGCCGTGGCTCACGCCGGCGGCACTCACGGACGGCCAGACAGGCAAGGACATACCGTACGAGACGTCAGAGGCGGGTCTGCGGTGTCG
>VGFB01000375.1 GCA_016869015.1 Armatimonadota bacterium | reverse complement strand
AGGCCGCCAAGCGGCGTGTCCTCGAGGCCTGTGGGGTGCTGTTGGAGGAGGAGGTCTGTATCGTCGGCGAGTCGGACGGAGGAGACGCGAAGCTCGAGACGTGAGGTGGGCTGCGCAGGAATGCGCGGCTGACGCGCCCCGACGTGTGGAAACCTCCAGCTCCCCCAAGTCGTCTATAAGAACCGATAGTCCTACGTTGTGTCGTAGATGCCGAGAGGAGGGTCTGACGGTGAGAGCGCGCTTTGGCGGACTGACGGCAGGGCTGGCGCTGCTGGCGTGGGGGCTCTCGTCCCTCGCAGGCGCCGTCACCACCGCCGATGTCGAGAACCGCATTCGCAACGAGATCAGCAAGGTCTGGAAGGTGCAGAACCTGGAGGTCGGTGTCGCGGCCTACTCACAGGCCCACAGCGACCGCGGCCTCTTCAAGAGCGTGATGGTGCGGGCGGACACGGCCGACATCGCCGGGATCGTCGTGCGGCCGGTCTACGTGAAGGCCCTCGACGTGACCTTCGACGTGCCGCTGATGCTGGCCAAGGACCCGGTCATCCGCACCCGATCCCGCGGTCAGACGGACGTCTACCTCGTGCTGTATGAGCAGGACCTGAACGAGGGGCTGCGGCGGGCGCAGAGCGTTGTGCCCGACTTGTCGGCCACACTGGCGGGCGGGCAGATCACGCTGACCGGCACGTACAAGTTCGTGTGGGGCAACCGGTTCCGGATGAGCGGCAGACTGGCCGTGCCCGACGGCTACAAGATCAACTTCGTGCCCACGGCCGCCAAGGTCAACGGGATTCCCATCCCGGTGAGCGGCGTGAAGCTGCTGCTGTCGAAGCTCAACCCGATCCTCGACCTCAGCAGCGTGATCATGCAACCCAAGGTGAACTCCCTGACCATCGAGGACGGGAAGCTCATCGCCCGCTGACCGCCGCGCCCCGGCGTCTCCGGCAGAACGAAACGACGCCGCCCCCCGGGGCGGCGTCGAGTGCTTCACGTCGACCCGCTTACCCGGCACACGAGGCGTGCCCGGCGCCGCACTTCTGCGGGCAGTGCGGCTGCTCCCGGACCTCCTCGGCGCCCGGCCAGGGGAGCAGCACATCTTCGGGGATGTCGTCGATGTACTTGCGGCGGAACTCGGCGTCCTGCATGCGACAGTGGTCGCTGCGCCGGCAGTAAGCGGGATGCGCCAGCAGGCGCTCCCAGATCGACTGCAGCGTGTCGTCGCGGATGTTCCCGAAGGTCAGAGGAGTGAAGTCGCACGGGTTCACGTCGCCGAAGGCCGTCATGTAGAACTGGATGTACCCGGCGAAGCACCCGGCCCCGTCCGGGCCGTTGATGAAGGCCTGGGTGATGACGTGCGGGTAGCCGTCCTTCGCGTTGTACTCGTGCCCCAGGTCGATCAGCTGCTGCTTGTCGGCCTCCGAGAGCAGAGCCTCATGTTCGAGGGGCAGCAGCTTGCCGGTCGGGACGGTGTCGAAGATCGTGATCTCGTGCGCGCCGATCTCCCGCGTGAACTCGATCATCTCCCCGGCGCGGCCCTCCCGCACGTCCTCCGGACCGGCGTAGGTGGAGATTCCCACCAACAGGCCGCCATCGAGGGCGCGCTTGATGCCGTCGACGGCCTTCTGAAAGCCCCCTGGGATGCGCCGCAACTGGTCGTGGTTCTCGGGGCGCACGTCATCCAGGGAGACCATCAGCGAGAACAGCCCGGCCTCGCGCAGGCGCGTCACGCGCTCGTCGGTGAGCAGCAGGCCGTTGGTAAACATCGCCGCGTTCGCCCGGGACGGGTCGATTGCGGCGACAAGATCGTACAGGTCGTCCCTCAGCAGCGGCTCGCCCCCGGTGAGCACGATGTTGTTGACCCCCAGGCGCTCCGCCTGCCGGATCGCGCCGATCCACTCCTCGGTGCTCAGTTCCGCGCGCTCGCGCGACTTATACCGGGCGGCACTGCAATGATAGCAGTCGAGCTGGCAGCGGGTAGTGACCTGCAGAGTGCAGGTCGTCGGTCGCGCCGGCTCCCGGCCCTGCACCAGCACCCGGGAGAGGTGGTTGACCATTCGCGTGGAGGGGACCGGCGGCTGGTACAGCGTGTAGACGAAACCGTCGTCTCGCGCCGCGATCGGGCGTCCGTAAGCATTGATCCGCTCGACCATCCGGGCGAGCTTCCCGCCGAAGAGGGGCGCCAGAAGCCCCGTCGTTCGACCGACCACCTTCTGGGGCCCACGCTCGGCCTGGAGCTCGAACCCCAGCAACTGGACCCGCGGTCTCCGCGTCAGCCGCGCGGCGGCGGCGCCGAGCCGCAACAGCCAGGGGTGCTTGCGGGTGAGGTCGACGTCCTGCTCCGCGAGGAACCCGCAAAAGGACGCCCGACCGCCAAGCCCATCGGGGATCACTGCAGTGAGCATGTCAAACGTCTGCGCAGCCAACCGCTCGTCCTCCGGCGCAGGGCCGCTGACCGTCGCTGTCGGAGCGCCCTGGGGCCCCCCGCTCCACAGAGGAGTAAGAGGATAGCCCCAACCCGGCGCGGAGTCAACCCGCGCGCTCCATCATTCCCCTAACACGGCGCCGCCACGGGATGTGCCGCGATCGGGACCGTCTCGCCCGGCAAGCGGCAAGCGCCGCCGGACAGAGCGGCGGCGCTCCACCAGACCGAGGCCAGTGCGCTAGAAGACGCCCTTGCGCGCATACGTGAGGCCGACGACCGGGTACTGCAGGTCGGCGATCCCCAGGAACAGGCTGAGAGCGTCATCGCGGACCGGGGCGGGTTCGTCGTGAATGCCCGGGCGGCGCTTGTCGGGCAGCAGCTGTGCGGCCGCGGCCGCGTTGACGCCCAGACCATCGTACTCGGCCAGCACCTTCACTCGACGGTGCGCATCGTAGCACGCCCCGACGAAGGGGCCGTCGCCGAAGCGGTTCGTCCCGAACCCGAGGGTGACGTGAAGCGGTCGACCTCCGGCGTCGAACTGCTTGGTGGCGGCCACGAACACGCTGCGCGCCCCCTGTTGGGCATGGGCCCCCAGGAGGGCTTCGCGGCGGTTCGCCCAGTCCAGCACACCGATGGACACTGCCGGCCGCGAGTCCGTCTCCCGCAACACCTGCCCCTGGGCGTGCATGGCAAGGTCAAAGTCATCGTCGACCCAGTCGGCGGTCACCGCGACGCCGTGGCCTTTCGGTCCGAAGCCGCTCATGAGGGTCAGGCTGCCGTTCACGTCGAAGCCGCTGAAGCCCACCTCCAAGCCCCCGAAGCGGCTGCCGGAGAAGTACGAGCCCGCCATCGAGCCGCGGCTGGGGGTGTAGCCCAGAGGGATGCACTGGGACACCGCTCCCTCCCAGCCGACCTCGCCGTCGGCGTTCACGGCGTAGCCGTTGCCGGGCAGCCCGCTGGTGTGCCGGAACTGAGGGTAGTCGACGAACTCGGCCCAGGCCGAGCTTCCCGCGGCGCCCCACGCGCCGGTGACGAGGACCGCCACTGCAAGCCAGGTTTTGCCGAACGCGCCCATCTGGCACCTCGTTTCCCTCTCAGGGTGTCTCAACACAGCGGGAGGTCCACCGGACAGCCCGTGCGCTCCGACTCGTAGATGGCGAGGATCAACTCGACCGCCCGACGGGCCTCGCGGCCCGGGATCATCGGTTCGCGGCCCTCGTGGATCGCGTTCACCAGGTCCTGGATCAGCATCATGTGGCCGCCCGCCCCGATCGCCGTGGGGTCCGAGACGCCGCCGGCCCCCGAATCGACCTTGCCGATCTCCGGCGGTTCCTTCTCCTCGCCGCAGTGCCACTTGGTGATCGAGGCTTCCTGGAGGATGATCGTACCCTCATCGCCGTGGAACTCCCAGCGGGTCGGCTCGCCGGGCGTGACGCTGGTCGTGCCCTGGATGACCCCGAGCGCACCGGTCTCGTACTCCAGGATCGCCACCGCCGTGTCCTCCACCGGGATGTTCCGCACGAGATGGCGGGCGTAGGCGCTGACGCGCTTGACCCGGCCCATGATCCACAACAACAGATCGATGCCATGGACTCCCTGGTTCATCAGGGCGCCGCCGCCGTCCAGCTCCCAGGTCGCGCGCCAGTCCCCGCTGGCGTAGTACTCGTGAGAGCGGAACAGCTTCTGGTAGCAGTCGCCGAGGACCAGCTTTCCGAGCTTGCCGCCGCGCACGGCGTTGCGCACGGCCTGGCTCACCGGATACGTCCGGCGCTGGAAGATGCCGCCCAGCCGGACGCGGTACTCATCCGCCGCGGCGATCAGCGCATCGATCGCCGGCAGCGTGACGTCCAGCGGCTTCTCGCACATGATGTGCTTGCCGGCCTGCGCGGCGGCGACGCCGTTCTGGGCGTGCAGGCCGCTCGGGGTGCAGATGCACACCGCCTGCAGGTTGTCCTGCTTCAGCATGTCATCCAGGTCGCGGTACACGTGCTTGATCCCGTGCTTCCCGGCGAAGGCCTTGGCCTTCCCCTCGACGACATCGCAGCACGCCACGATCTCCGCGCCCACCGCCGCCTGGATGCTCTGGGCGTGGAACGGGGCGATCACTCCGCACCCGATGATGCCGAACCCGATCGTGTCCTTCGTGGCCGCGCCCTTCCCGACGGGCGCCATCGCCTTCTGTCGCGGAGCCATGCCTCGCTCCCTCCAAGGTGCAAGCATTACCGGCGGGAAGGCTATTCGACGGCTTCCCGGCATTCCCTCCCCCACGATCGCGCGTCACCACCGCGCGCATGACGACGCGGAGGACCGGGGCGGCTCCTCGGCGCAACTCCTCCGACATGCTACAGGGACTGCGGAACACGGAGCCGGAACTCGCGGAGACACCGGTCCATTATCGGGCTGCCGGCTCGCGGGTGTGTCCGGTGCTGCTGGGCGCCGGAGGGCAGAACGTGCTCCTCGTGCCGGACGATCTCCGCGTACGTAGGGATCCTCGCCCCCCCTTGGCCACGGCCGCTTGGCGGCGGTGGAGAAGCCGTTGGGGGCTAAGGCTTGCAGAAGCAAGCGTCACTAAGTCGTGGGGCAGCTAAATAGAAATCCGCGATATCGAATCCTCGGTTGAGGAGGAACGTCAGGGACCTACAGAGGGGCACGAGATCGGGCGATCAGAAAGCCCCCAGGAGGTCCCTGATGGCACGG
>VGFB01000374.1 GCA_016869015.1 Armatimonadota bacterium | reverse complement strand
CGAAGGGCCGCGCCGCCGCGATCATCCCCAGCGCCTGCGCCGCCGCCGCCTTCACTTCGGGCCGCGGTTCGCCCAGCGCGGCAATCAGCGGCTTCGTGGCGCCGCCCTTCATCGCCACCAACTGCAACCGCCCCAGTCCGACCGCGGCCTTGCGCCGGACCGGCCACTCCACATCGCTCTGCAGCCGCGTCAGGAGGGGCGCCACCATCGGCTGCGCGACGTCCTCGGTCACCGGCGCCCCGACCACGTCGCCCGTCACCGTGTAGGTCTGCTGACCCATCGCCCCGAGCAGCTCGCAGCCGGTCGCCCGCACGTCGGCGGCTCCCGCGGTCAGCAGTTGGTCGATGACCGACTGGATCAACGGGCCCTTCGCCGCCGTCACCGTCGCCTTCGCGGTCGCGAGGCGTCGCAGGTACTCGGCGGCCTCCTGCTTCCGCTCCGCCGGCGGCGGCGGCTGCTTGAGGATGTCCATCAGCAGCTGATCGACGATCAGCGCCGAGGGCGTCTCGGCCAGGGACTCCTGGGCTTCCGACAGCTTGGCGCGCTCCGTCTGCGCCAGCTCGGCGTAGTCCTCAATGTCCCCGGGCGGCGGCTTGGCGGCGCGCGTCTCAAAGGCGGCCAGCCGCGTCTCGCGCGTCTCGACGAGGGTCTTGGCGTTCGTGTACGCCGTGTTGCGCGCCGCGAGGATCGCCGCGAGCTGATCGCGGGCGATGTCGCGGACATACTGGTCCCACGCGTCCATCAGGTCCGACAGGGGATCGATGGCCGGCTCGCCGATCTGCCCCAGCGGCCCGGCGAAGCAGCCGCGCCGGTTGCCGTCTTTGTCCTGAATGCCCTCCACGAGGAGGTCCATCGCCGTCTGTCCCTGCAGGCGGACGGCTTCGCGGATGCGGGCCTGCGGGGGATCGTCGAGCACGCCCAGCGCTCCGCCGGCCTCCCACAGCGTTTCGTGGGTGCCCAGCCGGCTGATGGCGAGCGCCGCGCGCTCTTGCACCCACCGCGGCCGCTCGTCCAAGGCCTCCATCAGCTTCTGCTTGTGCACGAGCCTACCGGTCGCCGCCAGTTGTTCCGCGGGCGAGCCGCCGCCAATCCGGTCCGCCATGCGATCCAGTTCCGTCTTGCGCTCGTAGGCGAACACGGCGATGACGGCGATCAGCCCGATGACGACGATCCACGTGATCGACCTGCGCACTTTCTCGTCCACTGGTCCGCTCCTCGAAGACGCCAAGACGGTCGCCGGGCGGGGTCCGCATTACCCCGTCCACGCGCCCTCCCCGGTTCCGCGGCCCCGAGCGTCTTCCGCCCGGGCTCTGCATTGTAGCAGAAACGGTGCCTGCTTGGGAACCGCTGCGGGAAGGTCAGGCCGCGGTTCCCGGCGCACTTCGCCCGGCAGTTCCATCGCGGTGGCTGCGTCTATTTCGCCAACCCGCGACCGATCCCTCCCTCGCGTCGGTTGTTGTTTGTGGGGATCGCCGCCCCGGCCGTCCTGCGCTTCCGGCGTGGGCCCGGCCGCAGCTCTCCTTCGGGTGCAGACTTGGGGTCCGCTCCTCCGAACCCGCAAACCGCCGCTTCGACCCCGATCACCGGGCGCGCCGTCCTGATCGGGCTGCTGCTGATCCCCGCAAACGCCTGGTGGATCACGCAGATCGAGTATGTCCGCTACTCGGACAACGCGACGACTTCGGCGCTCTTCTTCAACGCCATCGGCCTTCTGATCCTGCTGGTCCTGCTGAACGGGCTGGTGCGGAGGGTGGCGCCCGCGGTGGCGCTCACCCGGGCCGAGCAGCTCACGATCTACATCATTGTGGTCATCGCCAGCTGCCTCGGCGGCCACGACCAGCTGCAGATTCTCTTCACCACCCTCACCTACGTCTTCCGCAACGCGACGCCCGAGAACGGATGGGCCGACCTCATTCACCCGTTCCTGCCCAAGGGTGTGCTGGTGACCCAGGAGTCGGTGATCGACCGGCTCTACCTGGGCGGCGGCTCGTTGTACCAGCCCGACATCCTGACGGCCTGGCTGAAGCCGTGCGCCTTCTGGTGCGCCTACGCCTTCAGCGTCAGCGGGGCGATGCTGTGCCTCAGCGCCATCCTCCGACGCCAGTGGGATGCCGAACGCCTGAACTACCCGATCACCGAGCCGCCGCTGGAGCTGACCCGGCCGCGCCATCCCATGATGCGTCAGCCGGCGCTCTGGATCGGGGCCGGACTCGCCGCCGCGATCCAGCTCCTCCGCCTCGCGAATACCCTGTGGCCGTCCGTACCCGCGCTGCCGATCGGCGTGCAGAACTACCAGTTCGCCGGCGCGCCCTGGTCGGCGGCGGGTACGATCCCCGTCTCCTCCTACCCCTTCGCCTACGGGCTGGCCTACCTGCTCCCCCTGCAGCTCACCTTCTCCGTGTGGTTCTTCTTCTGGTTCAGCCGCCTGGAGATGATCGCGACGTACGCCTCCGGCTACACGGAGTGGGGCAAGTTCCCCTACATTCAGCAGCAGGGGTTCGGGGCGTACCTCGGCGTCGCTCTCTTCGTGCTCTGGGCGGCGCGCGGGCATCTGCGGATGGTCTGGCGTCATGCGATCGGGAAGGAGACCGGCGGGGACGCCGACGAGCCCTTCTCGTACCGCGTGGCGTTCTGGGGCCTGGCGCTGTGCCTCGGCGCGGTGATCGGCTGCTCGGTGTACATGGGGATGAGCCTGGGCACCGCTCTCATCTACCTGGCCCTGCTCTTCGCCACCGTCATGGTGGTGGCTCGGCTGCGGGGCGAGCTGGGCCTGCCGACCATCGAGCTGTACCAGGTCGGCGTCGATGACGTGCTGCAGCGCATCGCCGGCGCCCGCGCCTGGTCGAAGCAAGACCTGACGGTGATGAGCCTCAACTTCTGGCTCACCCGCACCCACCGGCAGTACCCCATGCAGACCTACGTCGACGCCTTCCGCCTCGCCGACCAGTGCCCGATGCCCAAGCGGGCTCTGGCCTGGGTCTTGGTGGCCGCCACGGCGCTCTCGATCGTGGCCTCGTTCTGGGCGCAGCTGCACGTGGTGTACGACGTGGGGTTCGAGTCGGCGAAGTTCCGCGGCCCGGCCGGCTGGGCGTTCGGCAGCGACCCCTGGCGCAAGCTCCGGGGGTGGCTGATCGCGCCACGCGACGCCGACCCCGCCTCAACCGCCGCCTACGCCTTCGGCCTGCTGTTCACGCTCTTCCTGGCGTCCATGCGCACCCGCTTCCTCTGGTGGCCCTTCCACCCCGTCGGCTATCTCGTGTCGGGCAGCTTCGGGCTCTTCCGTCTGTGGCTCCCCATCTTCCTCACGTGGCTCGTCAAGACCCTCATCCTGCGGTATGGCGGGCTCGACTGGTACCGCAAGGCACGGCCCTTCTTCTTCGGCCTGATCTTCGGGGAGTTCCTGGTGGCGTTCCTGCGGACGCTCGTGGACCTGGCCTTGGGCCTGTACCTGCCCCCGTCCTCCGGCGTGGGGGGACTATAGCGCCGCCCGGCGGAAGACCTGCGAGCCGACGACGCGCCATGGCCGTCAGGCGATGTCCCTCCCCAAGAGCGTCTCGTACATCGCGACGATGTTCTCGGGGGGAGTGTCGGGTTGGAGGTTGTGGGAGGCGCAGGCGATCCAGCCGCCGCCGTCGTTGAGGGTGTCGAGGAGGCGTCGGGTCTCCTCGCGCACCCGCGGCGCCGAGGCGTGCGGGAGCAGCGCCTGCATGTCGATGCCGCCGTGGAGGGTGATGTGCCGGCCGAAGTCGCGCTTCAGCGCCAGGGGCTCCATCCCGCGCGCGAGCGGCTGCACGGGGTTGAGGATGTCCAGGCCAAGGTCGATGAGATCGGGCAGGATGTCCCGCACGCCCCCGCAACTGTGGTACCGCACGCGCCGGCCGAAGCTGCGGATCAGTGCGAACATCTCCCCGATCCGCGGCTTCAGGTACCTCCGCCACATCTCCGGCGACAGCATCAGGCCGCTCTGGACGCCCACGTCATCGTTGTACTCCGCGATGTCCACCGCGTCGCCGCCCGCCTCCAGGATGCGGCGTAAGCGCTCCAGCAGCGGCTCCTGCACCCGGTCCAGCAGCGCGCAGGCCTGCTTCGGCTCGAGCGCGAGGTCGAGCATGAAGTCATCCATGCCCCGGATGAACCAACTGATCTCGAAGGTCCCCCGGCAGTGCACGCCGACCGCGCAGGGCGACAGGCTCACCGCCGTCTCGCCGATCCGCGAGTAGTCCCAGTCGTCCGGGTCCATGTAGGTGTGAGCCTCGATGTCGCTCAGCTCGCGCGGCCCGGCGAGGGGATGGTACGCGATGTCGATGTACTCGCCCGTGGGCGTCTGCGCGCGCCGGAAGCCCACCCCCCACAGGTCGATGAAGAGCCCGTCCTCAGTGACCTCCCGCGTCGGGTCTGCGTAGCAGATCGGCGAGGCTTGGCGCTTGATGCCCGGCCCGACGCCCGCGAGGTCCACCCCGAGTAGCGCATGGAAGCTCGCGTCCTCGCCCAAGCCCAGGTACCGCCGCAGGTCCGCCAGGACTTGCGGGTGCGCGCCGAAGTCCACGGGCACCCGATCGGGCTGCTGGTGGTCGAGGGCGGCGAGAACGCGCTGCTTCGAGGTCATCGTGGCCGAGCCGCCTTGTCCGCGTGGCATCGAAGCGCTACCGAGGGTGGCCGAGGCACGGACGGGAGGGGCCGCCTCAGATCACCCGGTTCTCCCGCTCGAACATCCCGACGAGGTCGAGGCACGCGACGCCCAAGCCCTTGCACGCATCGGGGATGTGCGGCTTCGCGGGGTTCCCTGTGGGCTTCTCCGAGGCCACAACAGCGCAACCCTCGATCTCAGCCAACGCGATAACGTAGGGGTCAGCCGCCGCCGGCCCGGGGGCGTCGACGTCAATCAACGCCGGGTACCGGGCCAGCACATCTGCGGCCCGCAACTGAACGGCTTCATCCAAAGGGTGGAACATCCCCCGATGGGCTTTGCCCCACTTCAGGAGGTCATCGTCCCGCGCCTGCAGCTCGCGGAAGACCTCCTCCGGCGCGCACATGATTCCGGCGTCGGCAAGCTCGTCCAGCACCGCCCACACTGAGCGAAAGACCCGTGGCGGGTAGTGCACTCGGAACGCGTCAATGAG
>VGFB01000373.1 GCA_016869015.1 Armatimonadota bacterium | reverse complement strand
CCGACGAAACCCCCGGCGCCAACGACTGGGAGGTCTGGGTCTCGGCCAGGTTCACCGGCCCGGCCTACATCCGGGGCAGCACAGACCAAGAGAACGGCTACTACCTCGACCGCGTGATACTGGTCAGGCCCGAGGACCAACGCTAATGGATCGAAGACAGCCGATGGGAGTACAGGAGGAACACATGGACAAGTCCCGGCATGAGGTGGCAGTCCTGGGCGATCCTGCCCTGGGCCTGACGGGTGCCTACAGCCCGGACGGACGGGTCGTCTTCGAGGGCAGGCCGACGCAGGAGTGGGAGTTCATGGCCACGGGGACGGGGGTCACCGGCCTGACCGTGAACTTCCCGGACGAGATGGTCATGCAGGTCAACCACTCGGCGGCGATTGACGAGGGCGGCAAGCTCAGGGCGCTGGCGAGGCTGCACGTGGACCTGGACGGGAAGCCCTTCGCGAACTCCACGGCGTTCCGGATGGAGCATGACCTGCGGCGCTCGGTAATCCGCGCCTTCGCGGAGACGTCGGACGGGCCCGTCCACGTGGAGATCCGCGCTCATGTGCCCGACGACTTGATTCGCCTCGACATCCATGACGGACGGCAGACGCCGGGGGCGATGACCGTGCGACTGGAGGAGGACGCGCCGGCCGCGCTGGAAGTCGACGAGACCGGTGTCGTTCGCTTCTGGCATGAGAACCCAGCCGACGCCGTCGCCCCCGACCGGCCCGAGAACAACGGCACTGGCGCCGACGTTCCCGGCGATAACCGGGGCTGGCTGGCCGGGCGTGTCTTCGGGCTAGCCATCAGTGCCGATGGTGAGTCCACCCTCATTGGCGACCGGACCCTTGCCTTCCCGGCTCGCTCCAGGCAGACGCTCCTGATCGCCGGCGTCTCCACGCTCGGCGGCAAGGACGCCTTCGACCGGCAGGCGCATGAGCGCCAGGAGAAGGCCGCCCGCGCGGGCGGCGAGGCGTTCGTGCGCACTCATGAGGCCTGTTGGGATGACTTCTGGCAGCGGTCTCGGCTGGCCATCCACGACCCGAGCGGCCAGATGCTGAAGTTCCAGGCGTCCTTTGACCTGTACCGCTACTACCTGGCCTGTTGCGCCGGCGAGCGGCGTGAGACGCCGGCGCGCTTCCAGATCGACCTGTGCCGCTATCACCTGCGGCAACATGAGTGGTTGACCGGCATCATCTGCGCTGTCGAGCAGTACCAGTCGTACTATGGCGCGATGCGCACCGGCGACTGGGGCGCGTTGCGGAGTGTGGCCTCGTTCTATGCGCGCAAGCTGCCCTACTACCGCCACTTCGCGCGGCGCGTCTACGGCCATGGCGGCGCTCTGATCCCCATGTGGCAGGGCGCCGCGGTGCTCTCCCCACCGGCCGACGCCGAGGCGGATCAGCCGCCCGTCGGGTACTGGCGGCACGCCTACAACGGTGAGAATGCCGCCGGCCAGATCTGGATGCTGGGCTTGCTGTGCGACATGGTCGACACCACCGGCGACCGGGTCTTTGCGGATGAGACGCTCCGCCCGCTGGCAACTGAGTTCGTGGACTTCATCCGACAGCGCTATCCACAGCGCGAGAACGGGCGCATGGTGATCGCGCCGTGCAACGCCGGCGAGACGTGGCAGGGCGTGCGCGACCCCGCGGAGATGGTGTGCGCCCTGCGGCACACGCTGCCGCGGCTGATCAGCGTAGGCATGGGGCGCCAGTGGGACGACGCGCTCCTCACGGCGTGGGAGGAGCTCCTGGCCGCAACGCCCGAGGTGCCACGCGGGCGCCTGCAGTACGGGGGGCCCGACGTGCTGCCCGTCATCCTGCCGGGCGACCAACTAGTGCCCGCTGCCGACATGAGCGACTGCCAGGCATACCCGTCCGGCGACAAGCTGGTGTACGAGTGGAACCGGCAGCACACGGAGCTGTTCGCGATCTGGCCCGCCAGACTGGTGCTACGGAGTGACGCTGACCGCGGTAGCGCCCTGCGGTCGCACCGCGAGCGCTTGCACCAGCACATCTGGGACGGGTGGAACCTGGACGTCGTGTTCGCCGCCTGCCTCGGGCTGTGGGACGAGGTGGCGCAGTGGTCGGATGAGCACTTCGATCACACCTTCGTCCTGCCGTGCGGCCTGGCACGGGAGACCGCCCCGACGAACCCCGAAGTGCCCGCCATGCCCGAGAGCCCCAGTCTGCAGGGCATGGGCACGGGGGTGATTCCCGTGCTGGAGATGCTGCTGCAGGACTACCCGGACCAACTCGTTGTCCTGCCCTGCTGGCCGGAGAAGGTGCCCGTGGACTTCGCCCTGCATAGCGCCTACGCGGGCTGGGTGGAAGTCCGGTACCGGCCGGGGACAGCTCTCGAAGTCGCCACGCAGAGGGGGATACCGGTAACGAGCCCGCTGCAGGACCGGGCTCCGCTGCAGGTGAGGCAGTAGGCCGGGGGAGAGCGGCCCGGAGAGCGCGGGTCCGGGCAAGCGCAAGGCATTCGAGGAGTGGACGCTGTTCGGCCCGGTCGCCAGTGACGCCCCGGAGCCGGACTTCGCCGGACCGAATGCCGGGATGCCACGCCAATGAACGCACAGGACAGCGCACCGAGGAAGGCCCCCAGACCCGACCATGCCCAGAGGAGATGAGGAACATGAGCCAGACGGACCGACGAGGCCGCTTGGTCCGGTTGCCGGTGGGAGTGACGGATCCTCTCTGTGCCGGCGCGGTGGTGCTTGCCGTGGCGGCCGGGGCGTCCGTGCAGGCTGCGGAGGCCCCCTTGCCGATCATCCTTGCCGACGGCGCCACGCCGGCGGAGGTTACCGCCGCCAACGAGCTGGCCGCATACCTGGGCAAGATGACGGGTCGGCTGTTCCCGGTCCTGGCGGAGGCTGAGGCCTGGATACCTTGGCCGGGACCAGCCTCGTACGTCGGCCCGACCGCCTTCGCCAGGGACAACGGCGTGGACTGCGCGGCGCTGGGCGCCGAGGAATGGGTGCTCAAGAGCGTGGGCCAACGGCTCGTGGTAGCCGGCGGGCGGCCGCGCGGCACGATCTACGCCGCGTACCACCTTCTGGAGGACCACTACGGCGTCCGCTGGTGGAACCCGTGGGAGGAGGCGGTGCCCAAGCTTGCGGACTTCACGCTGCCGTCCGTGGACGTCCGCGGCAAGCCCGCCTTTGATCTACGCTGGTTCACGGTCTACGGGCCGGGTGGCCCCCACGGCCAGGGCGGCGGACCCTTCTGCGCCCGGAACCGCCTCAACAGCAATGGTGGGCAGATAGGCAAGGAGTATGGCGGCGGGTTTGATTTTGGTCCGCCGTTCCATGTGCACACGCTCGGGCGCTATGTGCCGTCCGCGGAGTGCTACGACAAGCACCCGGAGTGGTTCGCCCTCGTGAACGGCAAGCGGGCGCATGGGGGGCTCAACACCTACAATCTCTGCCTCACGAACCCGGAGCTGCGCCAGTTCGTTCTGGAGAGGCTGAGGTACTACATCGCCAAGTCGCGGGAGGACGCTGCGAAGGCCGGCAGGCCGGAACCGGTGATGTTCGACGTCTCATACAACGAAGCCCCGACCTGCGAATGCCCCCGATGCAGGGCGCTGGAAGATCGCGAGGGCGGTGCCGCCGGGCCGCTCCTTGACCTCGTAAACTACCTCGCCGACAACATCCGCGAGCAGTACCCGAACGTCTTCCTGGAGACGCTGGCCTATGGCCCTTCGCAGAAGAACCCGCCCAGGACGATCAGGGCGCGCGACAACGTCATCGTCCGGTTCTGCGACGACTTGGGTGTCATCTCCAAGCCGATCACCGACCCCGACAACACCACATCACGCGAGGCCCTGTTGGCATGGATGCCCGTCTGCAAGAACCTGCACCTGTGGCGCTACGGCATCAGCTACGGCCAGTACTCCCCCGGCGGGCCGATGGCCACTGCGCAAGCGTACGCTCAGGACATGCGCTTCTACGTCGAGCACGGCATCAAGGGCGTCTTCCAGGAGCACGAGGGCGGCATTCCCGACGACATGCGAGACATGAAGCTGTGGCTCCTCGCCAAACTGATGGAGGACCCCTCCCGCGACTACCAAGCGCTGCTGAGGGACTTCACCGATGGCTACTACGGCGCGGCCGGGGCGGCCATCCGCGAGTACCTGGCGGCCCTGCAGGCCGCCCAGGAGGCGGGCACCCCGCCCACCACCTTCAGCGCGCCACTCCACCTGACGCACCTGGACGGCTCCTTCCTTGCGAAGGCGCACAGTATCTTCGACGAGGCCGAAGAGCGGGTGGCTGGAGACCCCGTGCTTGCATTGCGGGTGCGGCACGCCCGGCTGGCACTCGATCGCGTCACCCTGGTGCTCTTCAGAAGCACTCAGCGCAACTGGGATGAGGCCGAGGCGATGCCGTTGGACCGAGAGGCCGTCGCCGCCCGCGCCAGGGACACATGGATCACAGTGCTGGGTCTCCGCTTCCCCCTGGGGCTGACCGCGGACACGTACCCGGAGATCATGCGGCATGTGGATGTGACCATGCAGAAGCCCCTGGTTGAGAACGAGTTCGCCCGTCTCCTGAGACCGCGGAAGGAGGTGGCACTGCCGGAGCAGTTCAGGGACCTGCCGAAAGGGACCGTGTGGGACTACACCCCGGAGGACTTCCGGCAAAGCGGCTACCAGGCCCCAACCACACCTGACGCGAACGCCGAGACCGGCCTGACGGTACGAATGGAGCTCACGGATGACGGGCACCCAAGCGTACGGAGGCAAGGCCTCCCCATTACCTGGGGGCTGTACAACCTGCGCGCGCTGGGGGCCGAAACGGAGCACCCGAGGGCCATCAGGGTCTCGGCCGACATCCGGCCGGAGGAAGTCCTCGGCCCCGGGTACCACTGGTTCAAGCTGCCGACGGTCTCCCTCCGCGACGGCGGGCACTATGTGTACTTCAAGGATCCCGGTTTCTGGTGCCCTGTGACCCAGTGCGACCTCGATGTCCCGAGTCGCCAACGCGATGGCGCGTTCGACATCTGGGCGCGGATCAAGTTCGAGGGGCCGGACTTCCCGCACGGCACGGAAGACGGGGACGGCCAGACGGGTGACCTCGCCTTCCCGAAGGAGTGGACGCTGTTCGGCCCGGTCGCAAAGGCCGATCCCGA
>VGFB01000372.1 GCA_016869015.1 Armatimonadota bacterium | reverse complement strand
GGATAGCCCAGTAAAGGACCGCTTCCCGTCCAGGGACAGGCACTGCCCCTCCCGGCCCGGCGCGAAGGCGCAGTTGCCCGTCGGCGTACCGTGGTGGTTGTTGCCGGAGGTATCCCGGAAGTCCCCGTCAAAGCGCCACTCCAGCAGCAGGCCGTCTCTGTCGGGCTCCTGGGCCGCCGCCCGGCCGCACGCCGCGGCGAGGGTCAGCACCGTTGCGAGCATCAAGACGGTGTTGGTCATGGGGACTCCCCTGGTGAACACCCCGCGCCCTTCCGTACCGGGAGCGCGACGGGTCCTCGGCACCCGGTCCGCCATCCCCAGCGCGGGGCCACCCGCTCCTGCGCCGCTCGACGGCCCCTCGGTTCTCCCGCCGGCCGCGCTCAGCCCCTTGGGACGCGCACGACGGCCCCGTCCGCTCCCAACCGGCGCTGCAGCGACGTGACGTCCAGATCCGCCGGCCGGCAACCCTCGGCGACGCACATCGCCGCCGCCGTGCCTGCCGCCTGGCCGCAGAGCAGGCAGCAGGCCGTGTTGCGGGTGCTGTTGTGAGCCGGGAGATCGACGGTCATCATGCGTCCGGCAATCAGCACGTTGTCGAGGCCGCGCGGCACCAGGCACCGGTACGGGATGCCGTAAGCCCCCGCATCGCGCACGAGGTCGCGCGGGTTGTCGATGAAGGAGAAGCAGCCGATCTGGTCCTCGAACTCCCGGCCTTGGGTGCAGTCCTCCTGGGTCAGCTCGTAGTCGCAGCGGATGGCCCTCGCCCGGCGCTGGCCCACCGAGGGCGCGGGCCCGGCCGGGTAGCACTCCTCGCAGCCCGCGAAGCGCCGGCGGAACAGCTCGGCGACCCCCAACATCCGGCCGCGCAGGTCCACCTCGGCGGCGGTGAGCGCGTCGGGGTCGAGCCCGTCGTTCGGGCCGTGATTGACGCAGTTGCAGTAGGTCAGCTCGCGCGGTCGAACGGAGGAGGACAGGAAGTACCCGGGGGCCAGGTCCTCCCCGAGTTCCCGTAGCTGGCCCATGTGGATGCCGAGGCGGACGAGGTCGGGCCGGCTCATCCCCGGCTTCACCGCATGGGCGAGTTGGGTGATGAGCCCTTGGCGCTCGAGGTCCGCCTCCAGAGCCTGCAGGTCGATGTTGCAGAGGCGGAAGGTGAACCCCGCGGAGTAGGCGCCGGGGTCGCCCGGGCCGAAGTGGGCGAACTCTGCCCCGGCCCAGCCCGCCAGGTCGCCGTCGCCGGTGCAGTCAACGTACTCCCGCGCGCGCAGGAGGCCTCGGCCGGCCTTGTTCCAGACGACGAGGCTCTCGACATGCCCGTCGGCGGCCCGGACCTCATCCATCACGGTATGCAGCAGAAGCCTCACTCCGGCCTCCAGGCACATCCGAGCCGCAGCGAGCTTGAACGCCTCCGGCTCCACCGGCGTGAGCATGGAGACGAAGTCGCCGCCCCGCTCCATGGGTACGTGTCCGACGCCTCCGCCGAGTTCCCGCACGCGGTCCACCAGCTCCTGCGCGAGGCCGCCGACCACCCGCAGCCTCTCCGCGCCGGGATGGGCGAGGAAGATGTTGAAGAAGCTGTGCAGCCCGGTCGCGCCGGTGATGCCCATGCCGCCCAGCCAGCCCGCCTTCTCGATCAGGAGCGTCCGCGCCCCGGCGCGACCGGAGGCAGTCGCGGCCGCGATGCCGGCCATCCCTCCGCCCACCACCACGACGTCGTACTCCGGATAGCGCGCGTCACTAACCATGGGTGCAGCCATCGCGAGTTCCCTCTGGCGTGGACGAGGTCTCTACTCCCAACCGAACCCCGGCCCGTCGGGTACCGGCACGCAGCCATCGACCAGCTTCAGCGGCGACCCCGGGTGGAGCAGCCCCGTCTCCAGGTACATCGCATTCGGCAGACAGGACATAACGTTCATCTGGATCGGGTCGCCCCCGTGCGAGGCATACGGACGCCGGAAGGCGGCGGCCATCAGGCCGATCTGGAGCAGCGCCGTCGGCCCGCCCGCGCGGCGCAGATCGGGCTGGATGATGTCCACGGCGTCTCTTCGCAGGAACCGCGCGAAGTCGGCGGCCGTGTAGAGGTTCTCGCCCGTTGCCACGGGGATGTCCAGAGCCTCGGCCAGAGCCGCGTAGCCGTCGAGGTCATCCGCCGGGATCGGCTCCTCCCACCAGAGGCAGCCCAGGTCCTGAAAGGCGCGACCCCGCAGGATCGCCTCCTTCGTGGTGAGCGACTGGTTCGCATCCACCATAAGACCGGTCCCCTCGCCGATGGCCTGCCGTACGACCTCGACCCGACGAGTGTCCTCCTTCAGGGTCGGGAACCCGACCTTGATCTTCACGGCGCGGAACCCCTGGTCCACGGCCTGCGCGCAGATGCGCTGCGCCTCGTCGTCGGTGTAGTTCAGCCAACCGACCATCGCGTAAGCCGGGATGCGGTCATGGACCCGCCCCCAGAGCTTCCCGCAGGAGACGCCCAGAGAGCGGCCGAGGCAGTCCCACAGCGCGGTGTCGAGGGCGGAGATGCCGAACATGGCCAGACCGGAGGAGCCGTGGTATTCCGTCTCCCGCAGCAGCGTCTCGTGGATGCCGCGCACCTGGCCTACGTCGGCGCCCAGGACCAGTGGCTTCAGCTCGTGCTCGATGAGGGCCGCGAGGGCCTCCGGCGCCCCGCGGATGCGCCCAAACCAGGCCTCTGCGCTGCCCGACACCCCCTCCTCGGTGTGGACCACGACGCGTACCGAGCCGGTACCCGGCAGCGCCTGCAGGGCATCGCGGATGGGGTCGGGACTGGGCTCCCGTGGCACTGGCGTGATCTCGACTGCGGTCACTCTCATGGTCGGGGACCTCCAGCGAATGCCCTACGGATCCTAAGCGGTCTGCTCCGGTTCGCCGATCCCGTCGCCATACCCCTCCGCGGTGTCCAGGTAGTTGAGACCCTGGTCGAGCGCGTGATCGAGTGCCTCCACCACGGTCTGCCGGCAGGCCGGGTCTCGCGGGTCCCAGGCCTCGATGTAGTTGGCGATCCCGACAACCGCCCCGCCGAAACCGATCTGCGAGACCCGCAGGCCCGTTCGGCCCAGCACGCGGTACTGCATGGCATCCCTCTCCCACCAGACGGACGGCAGTTGACGGCCTGTCCGGCGCGCCCACGGGGTTCGGCCCCGTACAGGCCAAGCCCTCCCGACCGGCTCTGCGGCCCGGAGCGGCTGCTGAAGGCGTCTGCCGCAACGCCCCCGTCCCTCCGACATGGCTCCTCCGCGCCCCTGCAAGCCCAGGCTGGGGCGCCCCACAACTGGCCTACTGCCCGGATGATCGGGCTCCCGTGGGGCAGTCCTGTCGCGTGAGCCTGGACAGCCTCACCGCGAACGCCACGGCTCCTTCGGCGGGTGCTGCCCCGGCATGGCCACGTGCCTCGGACGGTCCCCAGAGGCGGCGTACCCTATTGGGCTGAAGGGCTGCCATGGCGAAGACCCTTTGCCCCGCGACGGTCTGTGCCTCACTCTCCGGCCGCGGTGTGCATTCTGGGTCAGGGATCCCTGAATCTAGGGGTCTTGCGGTCAGAAGGGGGCGTGTCAGAACGAGAAGATCTGGTGTCCTCGCACACCGCAGAGGGCGTCGATGGGGACCCACATGCCGGCGCTGACAAACTCGGCGAGGACGAGGCCCAGGGAGCCGGGGATCAGCTTGCGGTACAGCTTCGCGCCCCCGTACCGCAGCACAATGGACTTCACCATCCAGCCGACGAAGATGGGGAACCAGAAGTTGATCATCGGCCAGCTGGCGCCCATCAGGTAGCCGATGGGGTGGAACGGCCACCAGAGGAAGGTGCGGTGCATGAACAGGAGGCCCCACATCGTCGCGGCGCCGGCGGCCATCGTCAGGAACTCGCGCGGGTTGGCGTCCTGGCCGTTGGAGATGAGATGCGAGGTCCAGGTGCAGTAGAGGTTGTTCGTGTAGTACGTCGTGAACCAGGGGTTCATCGCCGCGCCCCCGTGGCGGTACATCAGCCGCAGGTACGAGAAGTACGAGGAGCCCATCGCGAGCACGACCGCGATCGCCATTCCGATCGTGACCTGCCGGCGGCTGAGGCTCCCCGCATCCGCCATCTTGTAGCTCTGCATGATCCCCGGCATGAGGGGGCTGCGGTTGTCGAGCATGAAGAGGTGGTCGAAGAGCGCCAGCGTCGCGATGCGCGAGGGCCCCAGGGCGCGGCTGCCCAAGGCGGCCAACATCATGTTCAGCGGGCGGTAGGGATGCTGCACGTAGAGCATCCCGCCCTCGCAGACCAGCCTCACCGCCACGATGTGCACCAGGAAATAGAGCCCGAAGATGACGAGCGTCCCCGCCAATGACGCTCCCGCCGCCGCCCCCCACACGCAGATCACCACCAGCCCGGCCGCCAGGCCGATCAGCGCCGCGCGAAACGAGAGCGGCTCGCGCGAGTCATCCACCCGCGGGTCTTCCGCCCACGCCCGCCGCCACGCCTCGATGAAGCGCGCCCGCCCGGCCCAGAGGTGGTACAGCGAGTAGACGATGATCCCGGCGATCATCTGGTGCGCGACGAACTGACGGACCGGATAGGCCTGCACCGAGGCCGGGTTGTACCCTAAGGCCGACACGATCACCTGCTGGGCAAGGAAGAAGAAGTAGAAGAACCAGAGGCTGAAGGACAGGTCCTGCGGCAACAGGTACGCGAGTCCGATGATGCTGAACAGGAAGCGCATCCACAGGGGACTCATCGCGTTCCACGGGCGGCCCTGCAGGTACCCGTCCAGCGAGATCAGGTGCACGTTGATCGTCGGGATGGCCGGGTAGTAGAAGTGCAGGCCGTTCACCGTGTGGATCAGGAAGGGCACGGCGAAGAAGCCCCACATCATCGGGTTGCGGAAGAAGGCGGGGATCAGACGGCGGTCGGCGGGCTCGCCCTGGGCCAGCTCAACAGGCAGCTGCACCAGCGGGAAGACGAGCTTCTCGTCATCCACCCACCGCCGCCGCAGAAGGGTGCTCAGGCAGAAGCAGACCGCGTAGACCGCCAGCACCAGGATCGACCAGGAGCCCAGCGGGGTGAGCCACTCGCTCCACGGGATGCCCTGCCCGCCGCGCAGTCCCTCATAGAGGCCGGTGATCGCGCTCTCGCTCTGGGGGTG
>VGFB01000371.1 GCA_016869015.1 Armatimonadota bacterium | reverse complement strand
AGGCCGTTGCGCGGGATCAGGAAGCCGGGAGGAGCCGGCGGCAATGCAATGTCCAGGCTCGGCGGCTCCTGCGCCAGCTGGGCGAACCGCTCCTCGGCGGCGGCGTAGTCGCCTTCGGCGAAAGCGAGGTCGGCCAGCCGCCACCGCGCCCTCCGCGGGAGATCGGGGTGCGTGCTGTACCGGGTCAGCGCCGCGAACGTCTCCCGCGCCTGAGCGAGGTTGCGTCCGGCGGCGAGATCGAGGTCGGCCAGAAGGAAGGCGGCGGGCTCGGCAAGCGACGCCGGGCCTGCGCCCCCCGCCAGCGCGGCCGCCAGCACCGTTCGGGCGTCCTCAGGGCGACCCAGGGCGATCTGCGTCTCCGCCGCGCGCACCGCCAGCTCCAGCCGCAGGCCGGCGGAGGCGTCCGGGTGAGTCACCACGGTCGCGTAGAGATCGGCCGCGGCCTCCCTCACGCCCTGGGCTTCGAGCGACTCGGCGATCGCCATGAGCTCCGGGGGCGCGAGGCCGAGAGATTGCAGGCGCTCCACACTCTCCCCCGCGCGGCCGAGGGCCGCCTCCGTCACCGCCAGGAGCAACGCCACACCCGCCACCGGACGCTCGGCCAGCGTCGCCTGAGCGAGGTCCGCCAGCCTCGGCAGGAGGTCGGCGCTGCGAGCCAGCCGCACGGCCTCGGGGGCTACGAGGGTGGCCTCGTCGAGTCCGCCGGCGGCAGCCCGGAGGTACTCGCCCAGAGCCTCCTCCGGCCGAACGGGGGCCAGCGCCTCCGCCAGTTCGTAGGCCAGTGCATCAGGGTCGCCGAGCAGCTCGCGCGTCTCCCGATACAAGGCCGCCGCCTCGTCATGGAGACCGGCCCTCGCCAGCGTCATGCCCAGCCGCTGGGCCGACTCGGGATCGCCCGGGCGGAAGCGCGTGCCCTGCTCCAGGGCCGCCACGGCCTGCGCCCGGTTGCCCAGCTTCGCGTGCGCCTCGCCGATCATGAAGCACAGACCCGCGTCGTCGGGCTGGAGCTTCAGGGCGGCCTCGTAGAACTCGAGGGCCTCGGCGTTGCGCCCCGACTGCGCCGCGCGCGCGCCGGCGCGCTCCAGCAGTGCCGAGTCCTGCGGCCGAAGCGCAAGCAGGCTGCGGAAGGCGGCGAGGGCGCGGTCGGCGTCCTCGTCCCACTCGGCGTAGTAGGCGACGCGCTGCGCGAGGACCTCGTTCCCCGGATCCGCACGCAGCCGGGCTTCGACCTGTGAGACGAGCGCATCGGCCGTGCCCTTGGCCGTCGCGATGTCGAGCTGCACGCGCCAGGCGGAGGAGTTCGCGGGGTCGGCCTCGATGGCGGCCTCGCAGGCGGCGAGCGCTTCGTCAGGTCGGTCATCCTCGAACAGGAGGCGCGCCAGTCGGACATGGAGTTGGGAGAGGTCCGCCCCCTCGACGCCGGCTTCGCGGATCGCGGCCTGCGCGGCGGCGACGTCGCCGGAGGCGAGCGCGACCTCCAGGCGGAGCCCCGCCGCCTCACTGCGGAGTTGCGGCGGCAGCGCCTCGGGCTCCACGCCGGCCAACGCCTCCCGGGCCTCTTGCAGTCGGTCGCTGTCCAACAGCAGGCGCGCGGCCGTGAGCAGCGTCTGCGCGGCTTCCTCGGGGCGATCCCGCAGACCCGCAGCAACGTTGAGATAGAGCTCGATCGCTTCGTCAAGGCGCGTCTGGGCTTCGAGCAGCGCCGCGAGCTGGAGCATCGCCGGCCGGCGGAGGGCCCCGGCGTTCGGCAGGGCGATGGCGCGCCGCAGGTCAGCCTCGGCCTGGTCGTCGCGTCCCAGATTGCGCTGCGCGACCGCGTGCGCCTGGAGCGCCTCGGCGAGCTCCCCATCGTTGGCCGCCGCCTCGATGGCCGCGCCATACTTCGCCGAAGCGCCGCGGAGGTTCCCGGTCGAGCGGAGGCGGTGACCCTCGCGCACGAGCTGGCGGAACGAGGGCGCAGCGTCCTGCGCGAGGGCGCCCAAACTCATCCCCGTGATGAGGAGTGCCAGGAATGGAGCCCAGCGCGCGGCCATGGAAGCCCTCCAAGAGGATATCAACGACCGGGGCGCGGCGATGGTTTGCCCATGGCGCCGGCAAGGCCCAAATCCACCGCGCGCTGAGGGTCGCGAGCTCGCGCCAGCCAACGAGGACCCTGCGCTGCCTACGTCGAAGCGCGCCCCCGGTCTCGGGCGCTGTCGTCACTCCTTCCGCCCCGAGCCGGGGACTGCCTTGAAGCAGACGCCGCTAACCGCCGATTGGAGGCTCCAACACTTCGCCGACGGCGCCGGAGAGGCCGCCGGCGCTCACCTCGCTGAGCACGATGACTTGGCCTGGCTCCCGGCGACGGTGCCCGGGCAGGTCCACCTGGACCTGATGGCCGCCGAGGTGATTCCCGACCCCTTCTTCGGGCTGAACTACGAGCAGTGCCTGTGGGTCGAGGAGAAGGAGTGGTGGTATCGCACCGCGTTCACCCCGGACCTCGAGGAGCTGTCGGGCAAGCGGGTTGAGCTGGTCTTCGAGGGTCTCGACACCTTCGCGACGGTGTACCTCAACGGCCAGGAGATCGGCGCGAGCCGCAACATGTGGGTGCCCCTCGTGCTCGACGTGACGGATCGGCTGAAGTGGGGCGAGCCGAACACGCTGGCGGTCCGGCTGCGCTCGGCCTTCGAGGCGGTGAAGCCCGACATGGCGGCTGACGAGGGCTCAGACGTCACCGGGTTCTTCAGCCCCAAGGAGCGGGTGTACGCCCGCAAGGCGCAGATGAGCTACGGCTGGGACATCGCGCCGCGGATCGTCTCCGTCGGCCTCTGGCGGCCGGTCTACCTGCGCTTGGTGCCGGAAGTCGCGATCCGGGGGTTCTGGCAGTGGACGCGCGGCATTGATGATCGGAGGCCGTGGGCTGCATCAGCGGGAATCCCGGACACGACTGCGGCCATCACGTTCGAGTGCGAGGTGGAGAACCTGACCCCCGAGCCCCGCACGGCTATCCGGCGCATAGAGGCCTCCTGCGGCGACAGCGCGATCGAGTGGGAGCGCGAGGTAACGCTGAAGCCTGGGCGTTGGACGGTCGGCACGTCGATTGATATCCACGAACCCCGCCTCTGGTGGCCGCACGGCATGGGCGATCAGAACCTGTACCGGGGCACGGTATCCCTGCGGATCGACGATGAGGTCATCGATGAGCGCCCAATCTCCTTCGGCATCCGCACGGTGGAGCTCCTGCTGCAGGATCCCGAGACCGGCGAGCCACGCTTCTTCTTCACGGTGAACGGCGCCCCGTGCTTCATGCGCGGGACGAACTGGATGCCCACCGACGCCATGTTCGCCCGAGTCACTCCCGAGCGCATCGACGCCGTGCTGGAGCTGTGCCGCGAGGCCAACTGCAACATGCTGCGGATCTGGGGCGGCGGGATCTACGAGGACCCGGCGTTCTACGAACTGTGCGACGAGAAGGGCTTGCTCGTCTGGCAGGATTTCATGATGGCCTGCGGGCTCTACCCGCAGAACGAGGGCTTCCGCCGGCAGCTCCGCGAGGAGGCCGAGTGGGTCGTGCGGGAGCTGCGCGGCCACCCGAGCCTGGCGCTGTGGGCGGGCGACAACGAGAACGACTGCGCCTACGCCTGGGGCGGCGGCGACCCGGAGGGATACCTGAGGAACGGCCTGACCCGCGAGGTCCTGCCCGAGGTGTGCGCGCGCCTCGATCCCTCGCGCACCTACATCCCTTCCAGCCCGTATAACCCCTCCGGCCACGGCAATCCCAACGCCCCGGACGAGGGCGATGTGCACCTGTGGGACCACTCCGTTCGCGCGCGGCACCCGATGTACTTCACAGACACGAGCAAGTTCCTCAGCGAGATCGGCCGCATCTGCGCCGCCAACCTCGGCAGCACGCAGCGCTTCCTGGCACCCGAGGACCAGTGGCCAGTCGAGAACAAGGCCTGGGAGCACCATGTGGGCACGATCCCCACGGAGGACTTCAAGCGCCGCTGGAAGACCGACGAGGGCATCCGCAACCTCCTCGGCCGCGACGCCGAGAGCCTGCAAGAGTACATCGCCGCCAGCCAGTACGGGCAGGCGTGGTGCCTGGGCGAGTGGATCGAGCGCGCGCGGCGGCGGAAGTTCGAGTGCGGCGGCATCCTCTGGTGGAACATCTTCGACAACTGGCCCGAGCACGTGGACGCCGTCGTGGACCACTACTTCGGCGAGAAGGTCGGCTACACGGCCGTCTGCCGGGCCTCGCGACTGCTGATGCCCTCCATCGCCCGCGAGGGCGAGGCGTTCAGGATCTACCTGCTGAACGACACGCTGGAGCCTTCCGCGGGGATGCTGACCGTCTCGGTGTGCGACCTGTCCGGGAGCCGCTGGGTAGCCCACGCAGACCACGTGTCAGTCGAGCCGAACGCGTCAGCCGTCGTCGCCGAGATCCCGACAGCCGACCTCGGTGACCTCGACGCCGATCAGCACTACCTCCACGTCCTCTACGAGCCGGACGGCGCCGAAGCCATCGAGAACTGGCACATCCTCGACGACGTGAAGAGCCTGGCGGTCTTCGAGACGGTGTACGGGCCGGTGAGGCCTTAGGACTGGGGGGAGCGCCGCGATGGGTGACAGCATCGTTCCCCATGACTTCCAGGGCGAGTTCGTTCCCTATCAGAGCGAGGACGGGGTCTCGCGGGTGCAAGTCCGCCTGGCGGACGAGTCCGTGTGGCTGACCCAGCGTCAGATGGCGGAGTTGTTCCAGACGACCAAGCAGAACGTCAGCTTCCACATCGGGAACGTGTTCCGGGAGGGGGAGCTGGCTCCTGAAGCAACTGTCAAGGCATACTTGGTAGTTGCTCGCGAGGGCACGCGGATGGTCCACCGCCTCGTCGACCACCACAACCTGGAGGTCATCCTGGCAGTCGGCTACCGCGTGCGACTCCATTGACCAGGAAGCTCTGGTGGCTCTGGCGGCTCACCCCCTGTGACGAGCACGGACGGCGACGGGGCCCTGGGAGCAACCGCCAAGGAACGCCCGACGGTCCGGACTAGTGGTTTGTCAGGCGTCATTCGTTGGGTTCCCGGGAGGACAGGCATTCCTGCCTGTCCGCACAGACCTCGGGTTCCGGGCGAGGACAGGCAGGAATGCCTGTCCTCCTGGACGCGAGAACGACC
>VGFB01000370.1 GCA_016869015.1 Armatimonadota bacterium | reverse complement strand
GCGGACGGAATCGGCGCCGGGGTCTCTGACGCACCGGACCTACGCCTGGCGCCCGGCCTGCGGCTGGAGTGCTGGGTGAGGCCCGCCGCCGCGTACTCGGGCACGCAGTACATCGCAGTGAAGGACCAGGAGTACATGCTTCGGGTGGACCCGGCCGAGGAAGGGAGTCGCTTCTCGTTCTTCGTCGGTCTGGACGGCAGCTGGGAGCCGCGCGTGCAGTCGGCGACGGCCCCGCAGGTCGGGGAGTGGTATCACCTGGTCGCCGCCTGGGACGGGCAGACACTGTCGCTACAGGTGAACGACAAGGTCGTCCGGCGGCAACGGGTCGGGAACCCTCGCACGGCGCATGGGCAGCTGCGGTTTGGGCCGTTCCGGGGCGCCATCGAGGACGTGCTCCTGGCGAACGGCACTCCCGCCGCCACGGGCGAGGGGTTCTGGCCCTTCGAGGACGACCTACGCGACGCCACGGGGCACGGCCACGACGGCGCAGCAGAGGGTGCGGCGTTCGCCCCGGGCGCCCTCGGGCAGGCGTTGGGCGCCCTCAGTCGGCCCGTGCGCATCCCCGACAGCCCGGCCTTGCAGGTTGCTCCGGGCTTCCACCTCGACTGCCGCGTGTACTTCGAGAGCGTCCCCACCGACATCCGCACCATCGTTGCCAAAGACGGCGAGTTCATGCTGCGCGTGGATCCGCCGCAAGAGGGGAGCAAACTCGCTTTCTTCGTCAACCTGAACGGCTGGGAACCCAGAGCGTATGCCGCCGGGCCGATCCAGGCGGGCCGGTGGTACCGGGTCATCGCGCACTGGGACGGGCTGACGCTGACGCTGGAGGTCAATGGCGTACGGACATACGCGATGCGAAGCGGTCTGCAGCGACCGACCAACAACCCCGTGACCGTCGGCGGGCCGGGTCTGTGGGTGGATGAGGTCCGCCTCGAGAACCCCAGGCTCCCGACCATCCGGGTCGCTCACGTGACTCAGGAGCGCGCGATTCTGCGGGCCGGTACCCCGGAGACGTTGACGGCGGTGGTGCAGAACCTGAGTCAGGAAGTGGCGGGAGCAAGGGTGAGCCTTACCGTGCCCGGTGCGGTCCGTTGCCTCGACGATCCGGTGCGCGAGCTGGGCACACTGGCCACGGGCGAGGCGAAGACGGTTCAGTGGCGAGTTCAGGCCGATCGTGAGACGAACGACGAGGCGGTGGTTCAGCTCACGGCGCCCGGCGCCGCCCCGGCGGTTGTGAGACAGGCGCTCGTGTTCTTCCCGCCCGACGACTCCGCCGCGGCGGCACAGGCTCGCCTGGACCCGCCCAGCAGCGGCGGCGCCACCTACTACATCGACAGCGTGCAGGGCGACAACGCGAACTCGGGGCGCTTACCGGCCCAGCCGTGGAAGGACTTCGCGAGGATCAACGGCACGACTCTCGGCCCGGGCGACAGGCTGCTCCTGAAGCGGGGCAGCGTGTTTGACCAGGAGCTGTCCGTCTCCGCCGCCGGCACGGCGGACAACTGGGCGGTCGTCGGCGCCTACGGGGACGGGCCGCGGCCTATCGTCCGCCGGAACTGGGACATCGCCGACCGATGCGTGCTCATCACGGATCCCGACTACCTGCGGGTCAGCAGCCTGGTGGTCTGCTACGCCGGGAAGGGGCTGGTGGTACACTACTCCCGGCCGGGGCATCGCGGGCTGCTCATCGAGGACTGCATCGCTCACCACATCGAGGGGCTGTACCGGCCGAACGCCCACGGCATCCCCGAGTGGCTCGACCGGACGGGCGCCGCGGGCGACGCGCTGAGCACGTCCGCCGGGATCGGCCTGTCGGGCGCGCCGGCCGCAGACATCGTGATGCGCGACTGCGAGATGTTCCAGACCTCCAGCGGCTTCTTCGTGCTGGGCGACGGCATCGTGCTGGATCGGCTGTACTGCCACGACAACTACGTGCGAAACACCTCCCCACATCCCTTCCTGGTCCGCATCCGGCGGACGTACCTGCAGAACAGCGTCTTCGACGCCGCGGGATGGCACGCCTCAGCGGGAACGATGGGCATCATGCTGGGCGACCCACGGGGCCTGATCATCCGCAACTGCACGTGGCGCAATCAGCCCGACTCCGGCTCTCACGACGAGGGCGGGATCGACTTTGAGAACTCCGGGGACGGCTGCCTCATCGACCACTGCACCTTCCGGAACAACGCCGGGGCAGCCATCGAGGTCCTGGGGCTGCGCGCGCCGCAGACCCGCAATGTGGAGATCGCCAACTCGCGCTTCCTGGCCAACAACACGGCGCTGAAGCTGGGCCCGGCGGAGATCTACGTCTGGGGGCGCAGCCCCGATCCCGATGTCTGCTGCAGCACCGGAACCGTCCACGACAACGGCCACGTGGTTCTGCCCGGGGTCGAGTTCTTCGTGAACGAAGCGCCCAAGACGACGCAGTGGACGCTACGCGACAACACCGGCTACGCCACCCCAGCCGAGCTTGACGCCGCGATGCCGTTCAACGGTCCGCCGGAGGTGGAGGCCGGGCCGGACGTCCACAGTGGTCGGGCCAAGGTCCGACTTGCGGGGAGCGTTCGTGACGACGGGCGCACCGACGCGCTGGAAGTGCGCTGGGAGGTGCTCGAGGGACCGGGCGCGGTGGCCTTCGAGGCCGCGACCTCGCCCGCGACCGACGCCGTGTTCTCCGCGCCGGGCGACTACCTGCTGCGCCTCGTCGCCGATGACGGCGAGCTCTGGCTGTGCGACATGACCACGGTGCATGTCCTGCCACCGGGGGCGTCAGTGGCGAAGGCGTGGGGGTTCAGCGTCCCCCTGGAGAAGGAGGGTTGGAGTGAGGCGAACCTGGGCACTCAGGTCCGCCAGTGGGCCGACCAGGACTGGCCCACGACGTCTGAGCCGGTGCAGTACGTTGCGGGCGGCTACTACCTCGTCGCCATCGAGAACAGCACGGACGCCTACGTGCAGTCGGCCGATGATGTGGGGGTCGACCTGAGCCGGAATCAGGTAGTCACGATACGCTTCCAGAACCACACCCCCGCCACGCGCATGCGGTTCCGCTTCACGACGGCGGCGAGCCCGGCGTGGGAGGGGGTGAACAGCCAGACCTTCGATGTCGTCCCCAACGACACTGGGCCGCGCGTCTACACCGTGGACATGAGCGACGTGCCAGGGTGGTCGGGCCGGCTGAGGCAGCTGCGCCTGGATCTGAGTGACGGCGTCAACCTCACCGGCACGTGCCGCATCGACTATGTCCGGATCGGTTCGCGGTGATCGGCGAGAGCGCCCTCGATGAGCTGTTCGTGGCGCTCCGATCGGTTCGAGCGACCCTCATCGTGCTAGTGAACCTGCCCCGGTCTCTCGTCGGCGGGGTGCCGGCCGTCGGGCTGATGGGCGGCGCCCTGTCGGTGTCATCGCTGGTTGGGTTCATCACCCTTCTCGGGATTGCCGCGCGCAACGGCACCATGACGGTCTCCCACTGTCAGCATCTCACGCCATACGAGGGTGAGAGCTTCACGGAGAGCATGGTCTTGCGCGGGACCCGCGAACGGCCACGACCCGTGCTGATGGCCGCCACCGTGGCAGCCCTCGCGATGGTGCCTCCGGCGCCACAGCAAGGCTGCGCGATGCGCGGCCGTCGGAGCGGCCCCAACCGACCCCGGACCCTCACTCAGTTGCCCGCGTCGGCGCCGCCGGTGTGTTCGCTGATGAACTGGGCCTTCTCCGCCTCGCTGCAGAAGGCGTAGGTCTGGCCCTTGTAATCGAGGGTGGCCTTCACCTCCTCCAGCCCGTGCTCTCCGCCCTCCGCGGCGCAGACCGAGCACACGGCCTGGTCGCCGACTTTGATGCTGCCCAGCGGCGCGCCCGTGGCGGCGGGTGGCTCGGCCGGCGTTGCGGGAGCCGCAACGCTTGTGGGCGGCGCGGCGTCCCTCGTCTCAGTTGAAGGACACCCGGTGAGGGCGCCGACGACGATCACCATCGACAGCAGTATCAGCGTGGGTCTCATCTCCCGACTACCTCCTGTACGGTTGGCTACTGCGGATTCGGTGCTTCCGGATCGGCGCGCCGGCGCCTCGAAAGCGTGGCATAGAGCGCCGGCAGGACGAACAACGTGAGTGTCGTCGCGGTGACCAGCCCACCGATGATGACGGTGGCGAGCGGCTTCTGGACCTCGGCCCCGCGGCCGGTTGAGAGGGCCATGGGGAGGAAGCCGATGCCGGCCACGGCGGCGGTCATCAGGACGGGACGAAGCCGATTGACGGCGGCGCTGCGTACGGCCTCGAGAGCGGACAAGCCGCGGTCGAGGTTGTAGCGGATGTACTGGACCATGACCATGTCGGCGAGGACGGCCACGCCGGAGAGAGCGATGAAGCCGACGCCGGCGGAGATGGAGAAGGGCATGCCGCGAAGGTAGAGGGCCAGAATGCCGCCGCTGACGGCAAAGGGGATGCCCGTGAAGACCCGCAGGGCGTCCAGGAGCCGCCCGTAGGTCGCAAACAGCAGCAGGAAGATCGCGAAGAACGTGATCGGCACAACCACGGCCAGTCGGGCCAGGCCCTCCTGCAGGTGCTCGTACTGTCCGCCCCACTCGATGCGGTAGCCGGGGGCCAGCTTCACCCCCTCCGCAACTCGCGCTCGCGCCTCCTTGACGAAGGACCCCAGGTCGCGACTTCGAACGTTGGCCTGCACCACGACGCGGCGCTCGCCCGCCTCATGCCCGAACTGGGTAGGGCCGTCGTAGGCCTCGATGTCGGCCACCTCGACCAGCGGCACGCGCTGACCGTCCGGGCCGGTGACGAGCAATCGGCGGATGGCCTCGGCGTTCGCGCGGTACGACTCCGCCAGGCGCAAGACCAGGTCGAACCGCCGCTCGCCCTCGGCGACCCGACCGACGCGCTCGCCGCCGATGCCGGTCTCGATGACCTCCTGAACGTCCGCCACGCTGAGGCCGCGCGGAGCGATCCGGTCGCGGCGGATTCGGATCGTCAGTGTCGGCAGACCGGCGGTGGTCTCGACGCTGACATCCTCGCCGCCCGGGATGTCGCGCAGCACTCCTGCGACCTCAGCCGCCTTCTGCTGCAGGACCGCCATGTCGGGTCCGAAGACCTTCGCGCCGACCTCCGAACGAATGCCGACGCCCTCGCTCATCTCCGTCATGCGCATCTCAATGGGTTGGG
>VGFB01000369.1 GCA_016869015.1 Armatimonadota bacterium | reverse complement strand
GGCTGAAGCCCGTATACGCGCCGACGGTCGGGAGCTGCTTGGCCTCCGGGGGGTAGTCGCAGTACTCCGTCACGCCGACCAGCCGGCCGCCCGCGCCGAGGGCGGAGAGCATCTCCGTGATGGCCGGCGAGAGCGAGACGATTCGCTGTGGGGGCGCGTGAAGGGTCGTGGTGGCCTGCTCGGCGTCGGTGAACGAGCGCGGCCACGCCGAGGTCTTCACCGGCGGAGGCGCCGGAGCCTCGGACGTACTCGTCCGACACCCCGCGAGCGCCACTACCAGCCCCGCGCCAAGCCCGATCACCAGGCCGCCTAGGTCGGGCATCCCTGCCCGACGCCTGGTTCGGCTATTGCAGGTCATACGCGCTGTCATCGGTCGACAGATCCCCCAGGGACGGATCGTTCGCGCTCACGTTCACCTTCTTCGTCGACGCCTTGGCGTGCCCATCGCAGTACGCCACGTTCGCCGCGCCGTTATGGCGGAAGTGCACGTTCGGGCCGACCCAGTTGTACGGGTCCCCCGGCGAGCGCAGGTAGTTGTTGGCGGCCAGCCCGCCCGCCCAACAGGCACTGTCCGCCAGCAGCACCGTCTCGCTGGGAGCTTGCACGTCGCCGACGGAGGCCGCGGGGGCCTCAAGGCCGGTGCTCCAGTTCTCGAACTGCCCCTTCCCGATGTAGCTCGTGTTGTACCCGTAGCCGCTCTGCGGCCTCCCGAACGTCTGGGCGTTCTTCAGCGAGGGGCACACCGCCAGTTGGCCGTTCTTGGTGTAGGGCCCGATGAGACCCACGGTCGAGGTCCCGGCGCCGTAGTCCACGACGAAGTCCCAGGCGTACTCGGGCGCCCAGCCCGGGCCGAAGTAGTACGCCGCGGGCCACGTCTCGTCGTAGTCCTGCGCGTACATCAGCATCGCAAGGCCAAGCTGCTTCACATTCGAGAGACAGCTCGTCTGGCGCGCCTTCTCGCGGGCCCGGGCGAACACCGGGAACAGGATCGCCGCGAGAATGGCGATGATCGCGATCACAACCAGCAACTCAATCAGCGTGAAACCGCTGTATCGGCCGTTCCGTCGTGGAGCCATGTGCGTCAGTTCCCTCTCATGGGGTAGTCATGCCGAATCACAGGTGCTGAGAACCGAAACGGGCCGCCCGGTGGGCGGCCCATGAAACGAAAGAGACCCACCCCCCTTCCCTCGAGGAGATGCTTCGGTCGAGGGCTTGCGGGCCGGTCTCCTGGCTTCCGGATCGTCCTACTCCCCGCCCCTTCCCGGTCGGCTGAGGCCTTCCAGTGGGCAATGCGCGGGTTTCGTCCCCGGTCACAGTTGCGGGGCAGCGACGGTTTCGCACCGTCTTCCCTGGCAGCGGTTAGGCTGCCGCGCTCCGCAAGCCTTGGCTATTCAGTTGTCGCGAGGACCATAGCACACGGCGGGTGCTATGGTCAAGGGCGATTCGCGGGCCGCGGGCTCGCGGGTACAGGATCCCGACAGCGTGGTGTCCCGGAGGCGCCTCGGCGATGCGTCCTCGCGGCTAGCCGAGGCGAGGCACGTAGCCGAGGGCATCGGGGTGTTCGTCGCCGAGGGCCGCCTGGACGGCATCGACTGCCGGAGACGTCTCGGCCCACTCGACTCTTCGAACGGCGGCCATGTTGGCGGCCACGTAGGGGTAGCGCAGATCGTAGCACTCGTAGAGCCTGCCGAAGAACGCGCCAAAGGCCAGCACGTCAGTGGCCGGGGGAAAGCGGCCATGTATCCAGCCCGCCTCGTCGGCCTGTGCCTCGACCAAGAGCAGCCCAACCGCCTCATAGCGAGCATGGTCGTCGCGAACGAACCTGCGTCCCGTCAGGTTGGCGAGGACGCTGTGGTAGCGCAACACGCTGGTCGCGAGCCTCGGTGGGTCCTCGTCGCACATCAGGCAGACATCGTTGCGGGCAATGCCGGGCGTGGTTGAGCGGTTGGCTCGGATGAGTGACAGGAACCCGTAGACGAGGCCTGGGTACATGATGTGCACGTTGGTGCAGTCGCCAATGGCCTCCTCCATGCGGTTCGTGAGATTGCGGAACGCGCCTCCGGTGCCTTTGACCGAGACGGCCAGCACCGGGCCGAGATCAGGCTTGGTGACCACGACGTCGATGCCCTTGGTGCGCAGGCCGCCGATGACCGTCTTCTCGGCGGAGGTCTGGGCCGAGGGATCGAACTCGAGAACCGGGGCTCCGGAGACCCGCCTGCACCTCAGTGGGGGATGTGGGGTTACCTCGTCCGGAAGGAAACCGCCCTCGATTACCAGCCGCAGGGCGATGTACTGGTGCAGCGGCTTGATGTGAGACTGGCTTTGCGTCTCCTCGCTGCGGGCAAACACCTCCAGGGCCCGTTGCAGAGGCAAGTAGTCGGGGATGCCATCAGGCAACATGGCGCCAACCTCGTGCACAGTCGATCCCCTCGTGGAGCAGTTGAAGATCGTGGCGCGCCAGGGGGCGGTCCATCCAGGGGATCACCACGCGCCCAGCCTCCCGCGGCTCAAGCTTCAGCATGCCGCCTCCCAAGGGGTGCCCCTCGATCTCCTGGCTCAGTCGGCTCAGTGGCGCAGTCCACGCCTCCTGCAAACGGCTCAACGACGCCCCCCCCCGCGTCCTGACGGTGTGGACCGAGTTGGTGCAGACGCAAGAGGCGCGGTTGGCCACGAGGGATGTCGCGCGACCGCACATGACGGAGAGGAAGCCATCGGGCGCGACGACCCCAGGGACGCTGTACCACGGGTTGCGCGTGCGGCACTTGTAGCGACCTCGGGCCTCACGGGCCTCCGCTGAGTCCAGGTAGCGTCGCACACCGTCCGGCAGAGGTCCCGTAGGAGGCAGCGTGAGGAGCAGCACCGGAAGGTCTGCCTGAAGCCAGCCCTGAACCGTATCGGGTTCGACAGCCTCCCGAGGAAGCTGCTCACTGCGTCGCACGGTCACTCGGGTCAGTTCCGGCGGCACGTCCCACAGGCGGGCCTGCGCCGGGGTGAGGTGGAAGAAGGCATTTGCCCCCGTAACGTACCCAATGCTGATGTCCGCGACTTCCGCGACCCGCCGCGTCCACGGCTCGTCGTTCAGTCGATCATACAGCTCGCGGCAGGCGACGGGCAGCAGGTGCTTGCGCAGCCGCGCGCCTGCTTGGGCCATCTCGCGGATTGGTGCGCGCCGCGAAGCCGGGGGAGGCGTCGCGCAGAAGGCGAAGCTCTCCACTGCAGCGAGATCCACACCGTCTGCGCTCCCCCCGAACCCTTCCGCGTAGAGCAGCCATGTGTCCTCGGCGAGGTGAGGGAACATCTTCCGCCGGACGGCGACAACCAGCACGCGCTCGAAGTGCCGGCACAATGCGGTCAGGAGCGTGGGGGCGTAGGTGGCGTGCCCGATCTCGGCCGGCACGACAAACCCCATGCGCCCACCAGGCGGCAGCAGGCCCGCAGCGGCGGCCACAAACGGGGCCCACGAGGAGACCAGCTGCGAGAACTCAGCCCCCAGGGCGCGCGAAAGGGCCAAGGCCCGCTTCCGTACGTCGCCGCTGAAGTTCTGGTAGCGGATGAAGGGGGGATTGCCGCCGATGGCTGTGAAACGATCGGGCGCGGACGCGGCCCACGTGAAGAAGTCGGTCTGAAGCACCCGGGCTCCTGGCGCCCGCTGGCGGGCTGCCTCACACGCCGCGGGGCACAACTCGATCCCGGTGGACTGCGAGTGCGCTTGGAGAAAGCGCCCGTCCCCGCATGCGGGATCCAAGAGCGTGTCTGTCGGCGACTGCAATAGCCACTTGGCCAGTGACGCCACAACGTGCGGGGGAGTGTAGTATTGGCCCAGCTGCTTTCGGGAGTCCGTGCCCATTGCGCCCTTCCCGGGGATCGTGCACTGCGGCCACTCTATCGACGGCGAAGGCCTGTGTCAAGCCTGCCCCAGCCTGTTCAGCCGGTCTCTCCGCGGCTCTGGACGCCGGCCCGCGTCACTGTCGGGCCAGGAGCGCCTGCGCGCCTCGGTTGGCGAGGAGATGGGCGGCGTTGCCCGGGGCGGTCGCGATCAGGGCGCCGCAGGCGTTCCCGAGCCGCAGGCAGTCCTCGACGTGCTTCGCCGCCAGCCACTCGTGCAGGAAGCCGGCGTCGAAGGCGTCGCCGCAGCCGGTGGTGTCCACGACCGGGACCTTGAGGCCGGGCGCGAAGTGCTCCTCGCCGTCGGCCGTGGCCATCGAGCCCTCCATGCCTACCTTCAGCGCGACCACCCGGCAGCATCCGGCCAGCGCCTCGAGGGCCTTCTGCGGCTCCTCGTGTCCCGTGATGCCGGCGGCCTCGGTCTCGTTGGGGAAGAAGACGTCCACCTCCCGCAGCGCCTCCATCAGGCCGCCGTCCCACTCTTCGGCCGGGTCGAAGCCTGTATCCAGGGAGGTCGTCAGGCCGAGCTCGTGGGCGCGGCGGAACACGGTGGGCAGGTCGGGCCGCAGCTTCGCCTGCAGGTAGTAGCCGCCCACGTGCAGGTGGTCGGCTTGCTCCAGCAACTCCTCGGTGGCGTCGGCGGCGGTGAGCGAGTCGATGGTGCCGAGGTGGGTGACGAAGGCGCGGTCGTTGGGGGTGGAGAGAGACACGGTGATGCCCGTGTTGAGCGAGTTGTGCCGGAGGATGTGGGTCGTCAGGACGCCGTAGCGCTGCATCTCCTGAAGCAGGAAGTCGCCGAAGGAGTCGTCCCCGACGTTGGTGACGAGCACGGTCGGCATCCCGAGTTGCGCGCAACACGCGGCGGCGTTGGCGGTCGAACCGCCGGCGTGCATCCCCAGCTTCTCGGCGAGCACCTCGCCGCCGAACTTCGGCGCCTCGCGCATCCCCGAGAGCACCAGGTCTACGTTCAGGTCGCCGAACGCGATCACCGTGTAATGTCGCCTATCGCCGCCGGTCATGCTTCGCTTCAGCCTGCCTTCGCGAGAGGCCTGGTGTCCGCCAACCATGAGTTGGCGGTGTTGCAGGAGCGGCTTCAGCCGCGATAGCGTTGCCCTAACGTCCTGAACATCGACGGCATCGCGGCTGAAGCCGCTCCTACGACGACTCAGATCGTGGCTGACAGGCCACTGGTGGTCTGTCAGCCGTGATTCTGATGGTTGCCGTTTGTCGTCGTGGGTCGGCTCACCAGAGCCGACGTCGTCCGGCATTGATCTGAAGGCTCTGTCGGCTCTG
>VGFB01000368.1 GCA_016869015.1 Armatimonadota bacterium | reverse complement strand
TCCTTCTCGTCGAGCAGTATCACTTGGCTGCGTTTCATGTGGACCCTCCGACAACGGTTCGAGGCCTTGCGGTCGACGTACACATCGGTGCTCTGTTCGTTCGTGCTGCCAGCGCAACGTCCCGGAGGGTCAGAACTGCCCCCCGAACAGGTCGTCGCGCGGGAGCACCACGCACCCTAGCGTGAGGGCCTTCCTGGCAGTGCGGACGCCGGGCGTCGTCCTCCGTCGCGGCCAGCCTGTTCCGAGCACACGCCAGAGCACAGGAGCGAGCGGTCCCGGCGACCACGTCGCCTCCTCGACAACCGCGAGGGACCCCGAGAACGCCGACTTCATCGCTTCCATTTCGGCCCCTTGTGCTGCCGCGCGCCTGCGGATCGTCGTGGCTGAACTCCCAGGTGTAGAGCACGACTGAGCGGCGTAGCGGATCATGGCCTCCCGATCGGGAGGTTGGGCGAGGGCAAGCGGCTGGAGAGTGAGGATCAGGGCGAGGCGGGTAGCTCGGCGAGGCCGCGGACGAAGATGGGTGAACCGGAGAGGATCAGGCGCGCCTGCCCGTCCGCGGCGGCGACCTCCAGCGTGTTCCCCATGATGTCGGTGACCGTGACCGGCCCGGGGGCGGGGAGGCGCAGGTCGGCGAACTGCGTCCAGCGGTTCTCCCACGGCATGGCCGGGCGACGCGAGCGCGCACCGATCTCGGCCCAGGAGCCGTCGAGCTCGTGCTTCTCCCGGTATGACCACATGACATGGACCGCGGGCACGCTGGCGGCGCCGAAGGCGTAGGCGTAGAGGTCCGGATCGCCGAGGTCGCGGCGGCCCAGGAACCGGAGGCCGGCGAGCCGGCTGGTCATGGTGGCATAGGCCACGTAGGCGGGCTTGGGGGAGAGGTCGCTGTAGAGGAGGCCGAAGTTGTGCTCGACATCCGTGGGTTTGGGGATGGGCGCAAACCACACGCCGTCCTGGAACTGGTACCACTCGACGACCTGGGCACCCCACTCCAGGCAGACCATGTAGGTGCGGATGAGGTACTCGGCGCTGGTGCGCAGGTCGAGCCCGTACTTGCTCGGCGGCGTCGGCGCGTAGATCTCTGTCACCCAGTACGGCTTGTCACCGTACTTCGCGAACGCCCCCTTCAACGTGCGGAGCTGGGGGATGAGCGACCAGAACTCACCCGGCTGGTCCCACTCGGGCGCGCGGGGGAAGGAGCCCGGGTGCACGGAGAGCACGTCGAGGAGGTCCCAGGCTCCCGACTCGCCCCAGCCGTCGAGGTAGGCCGCCTCGATGCCGCCGACCCCGTGAGGCATGACCGCGGCCTCGGGGCTGGCTGCGCGCAACATCGCGTGGAAGGGCCGGAGGGACTCGTCACAGTACGCTCGGGCGGCGGCGCGTTGTTCGGCCGGGTCGATGTGAGGGTTCAGCTCGTTGCCGAACTCCCAGTGGGCGCCGGCGCCGCCGAACCGGTCGAGCGTCGCCCGGAGCGTGTTCTGCCAGTCGGGCTGCTGCGTGAGCTCGTGGCCCAGCTGGACGTGGAGGAGGAGGCCGTGGCGCCGCAGCGTCTCCAACTGCTCCCGCGCAAACTGCTCCTCCTCGGATGAGACCTCGGCCTTGACCGGGAAGGGGCACGCCCGCAGCCAACGGACACCGATGCGCTCGGCGAGGGTCGCGACGCGGTCGAGGTCGAAGTGCTCCGGATAGGTCGCGGGGTTGGCGATCAGGGCGGCGAGACCGAAGGGGCTCGAGGGATCGGCGCCGTCGGCCGCGCGGTCGGGGAGGAAGGCGAGGGTGCGCCACTGCTGCCGCCGCCACTCCCCGCTCTCCAGGGCGACGCGGATGAAGAGGACGCCCTGGCGGTCGTACTGCACGACCAGGGGCCGGTCCCGGTCCTCGCCGGGAGCGAGGTTGAGGTCCGTGCCCGTGCGGGTGGTCGCGGCGTTTCCGTAGTAGTCGTGCACGTCCCACCAGAGGTGCGCGGCCACGGGCTCCGCCGTCACGTTCGCCACGCGCAGGAGCACCTCGGTGGACGCGCCGGGCGTGCGGAGGCCGCTGTCGCGACGGTCGCCGAGGGCCAGGGAGAGAGGGTGGCCCTGCTCGATGGCGGCGAGGTCCTCGGCCGAGGCCTGCTCGGCTTGGAGTAGCGCGAAGGTGAACGTCGTCTCCCCCGGGTCCCGGTTCGGGACGGCCTTCATGAAGGCAGCGCGCTGGGGGGCCCCACCGTAGATCCAGTCGGGGTCGTACCACTCGGTCACGAAGGCAATCGGCGGCCGGTCGGCCAGGCGGACGGTGCGGACGTGGCACTCGAAGTCGGGGTAGGGCGCGTCGCCGAGGACCTCCCAGTCGTGCGCGCCTGTGGGCTCGACCCAGCGCGTGGTCGGGACCCCGGAGGCGCTCTGGATGGGCGAAGCGAAGGCCCAACGGAGGCCGGCGGTCCAGGGGAAGAAACCGCGCGGCTCACCCGCGTACCGAAGGGTCCATCGCATCCGGACCCCGCGCGGGACCTCCGTCACGAGGGCTTCCACCTGGGTCTGACCGGCCGCCGGGCCGGAGAGGGCGAAGTCGATGCGGCGGCCGCCGGCGACCTGTTCGACGGATCGAACGGACTCAATCCGGAAGGCCAGGGTCTGGTCCTCGAAGGCGGCCTCGTAACTGACCGACTCGATCACGGGCTCCGAGCCGGCCGGGCTGTCGACGACGACGCGCAGCGGCTCGCCCGGAGAGGCGAGGACGGCGAGGCGAGGTTGCTGGGCAAAGGCGATCGTGGTGGGCAGGAGGGCCAAGCCTGCGGCGAAGAGGGGACAGTCCACGCGTCTCGGCCCGGCGGGCCGAGACCTGGACGGTCCCGGAGGGCGTGGCGGCTTGGGGGCAGGCATCAGTGGGCGCCCTTCAGTCCGGCGGTCATGACCAGTTGCAGGACGAACTTGTGGCCGTTGCTCTGCTCGGCCCTGTCGGGTAGGACCTCGATGCGCAGGCGGTGCCTGCCGGGCAGGAGGTCGCGGGCGACGGTCTGGTAGCTGCTGTAGCCGCCCCAGTCGGCCTCGAACCAGCCCTCAAGCGTCACGGGCGGGGCGTCGTCCACTTGGGCGCGGGCGCGGCCCATGTCGCCTTTGATGCGCCAGAACGCGACGCTCACGCAGGTCCCCTCCACATCGAACTCCAGCGCGCTGCCGGGGGCGGAGGCCTCCCAGGTCTTGCCGAAGGGCCACATGTCGCCGGGCTGCCAGCCCTGGTTCGCGGCCGGCTGCAGAGCATCGGCGTTCGCGAAGGAGGTGAACTCGAAGACATCGCTGAGAAGCGGGTCGGGGAGGGGGGAGAGAGCGGGCAACCTATCATCGGGCGGCAGATCGGTCAGTACGGCGCTGAGGACGCGCGCGATGAACGCGGCGCAGTAGGCGTGGCCGCGGTCATTGGGGTGCACGACGTCCCCCTCGACATCCTCCCACTTCATGCGGCCGGCCTCGATCTCGGGCCAGAGGGCGTCGCGGAAGCTGACCATCGGGAGGCCGTAGTGCTCGCCGATCTTCCCGTGCCACTCCTGCGCGTTGCCGCCGGCGTTGTTCATCGTGAAGAGGAGCATCATCGCGGGCCGGTTGGGGAGCCTGAGGATCTGGCGGGTCAGGCCCTCGAGCGTCTCGGCAGCGTCCTGGGTGTTGCCATCGTTGACCCCGTACTCGGCGACCACGAAGCCGGGCTTGTGGATGAGCAGCTGGCTGGGAGCCCGGTGGGCGCCGAGGTTCGAGCCGGTGGCGCCGATCCCGGCGTTGATGAAGCGGATCGAGGTCTGAGGGAAGGTCCCGCGCCACCACTTCGCGACGAGGTTGCCCCAACGGCTCTCCTCGGTGGTCGCGACGGCGCCGGCGGTGATCGACCCGCCGATGACCGCCACCACGACCTCCTCGCCCCGACGGGCCTTGGCGAGGACATGCTGGAGACGGCTCGTGTCGCCCATCGTAACCAGCGAGCGGGCCGCGATCTGGGCCTCGTCCTGGGCGCCCGCCGCGGCGGCCATGAGGCCCCAGAGGAGCGAGGCGGCGATGAAGCTGAGCTTGACGTCCATGCAAGGCCTCCCAGGCCCGGGTAGCCGACGGGCCCGCATTCGGCGAGGGGTCGGCGGCGACCTTCCGAGACCCGGCGCAGGGGAGGGCTCCCTGCGTAGCGAACCCGAGCCCACAGTTCGAGGACGCGTCCCCGGAGGGTGACATGCGCGCCGTGGTGCTTGGGCTGGATGCGATGGTGCCCAACGTCGTTGAGCGTCTGCTGGCGGAGGGTGAACTGCCTCATCTGCGCCGGCTGCTGGAGGAGGGCTGTTTCACCCGCCTGCGGCCGGTGATTCCCCCGCAGACCCCCACCAACTGGACGACGCTCGCCACGGGCGCGACGCCCGGGGGGCACGGAGTGGTGCAGTGGGGCTCGCATCGGCCCGGGGAGCCGGTATGGGAGTATCATCGGGAGGAAGCCTTCAACGCCGGGCTGTGTCGCGCGGAGTACCTCTGGGAGGCGGCGGCGCGCGCGGGGAAGCGCAGCGTGGTGATGAACTACGCCGGGTATCCGCCGACCACGGACGCGGCATGCTTCATCGATCGGTTGTTCCAGCCGTCCCGCTCGTACTACGACCTCGCTCCCGCGACCGTGTACCACAACTGCCGCGAGTGGGCGACGACCGACCCGCTGCTGCTGGGCCCGGCGGCGGGCTGGGCGAACCTGCCGATCGGCGGGCGGCTGCCGCTGGCTGGGCGGCTACCCGTGGCGCCGTCAACCGGCGGGCAGGGCCCGGTGTACCACGTGCTGGTCTGGAGCCTGGGCGACGACTACGACAACGTGTCGCTGTTCGCGACGCAGGACGCCGGGGAGCCGTTCTGCCACCTCACGGAGGGGGAGTGGAGTCCGTGGCTGCGCGCGCCCTTCCGCACCCCGGATCAGGGCGAGTGCGAGGGCGCGTTCCGGCTGAAGCTGGTCGAGCTGGCCCGCAACGGCTCGCGGGTGAGGCTCTTCCGGACGGATGCTTTCCCCACCGACGGACGCCTCTGCTCCGATGGCGCCGTGGGACGGCGGCTGATGGCGGAACTCGGGCCCTATGTCCACTCGACGCAGACATGCCACCTCCACTGCCGAGGCGTCCTGGACTGGGCGACGCAGGAGGAGGTGATGGAGGCCGAGGCGGCGTGGTGGTCGGGGGCCGCGGAGATCGCGATGGAGGACACGGAGGCGTCGTT
>VGFB01000367.1 GCA_016869015.1 Armatimonadota bacterium | reverse complement strand
GAGGCGTGACTCGCCTCGGAGGTGCTATCTGGGAGCACGACCTGATGCGCACCCAGCGCCAGCGAGTAGGTTGTGGCGTCGTCGAAACGGCCCTTCCGCGTCTCGATGACATCCTCAGGCAGGCCGGCCGCAGCAGGGCCTGCCGCGGCGGCAGCGGAGTTCAGCTTGCGGCGCAGCTGACTGATGACCGTTCTCACGTACGCGAAATCCGTCGGGGCACCTGGTGCCCACCCGGCCCGTCCCAGGTCCCCTACCGGCGCGGGCCTTCCTGGCCGCCGTGCCAGCGCGACGAGGACCCTTCGCTCAGTGGGGGTAAGCCGCACCTCCCGGTCTGCGTAGCGCACGACCAGCCCCCCTTCCTCAATGGTCAGGGAGGCCTTACCCCTGAAGTCCGGCGCCGGACCCGCCTGAACCCGATGCGAGGCCGGCCTTCCGTGCGCTGCCGCAATCTCGTCTACGTCGAGGCGCAGTTTGCCCCTCTCCAGCGCCAGCAACCGGCCCAGCGAGAGCACGGGGGGGGCCGCCGGGGAACGGGTTGCCCTCGGGGACGGTCCGGGGGACGAGCACAACCGGCGCCGAGCACTCGCTCAGCCTGGTCGCCGCGGCGAAGGTCTGAGGCGCGTCCGCCGCGGCGGCTCCACACACGAGGAACACGTCCGTCCGCCGTCCACCGCGATGCAATGCGCCCAGCCACCACAGCCTGCCGGGCACGACCTCCTCCGTGCTCGCCGCGCCGCCCAGGAGGCCCGAGAGGGTCTCGGCCAGTAACTGCCCGGAGGCTTCCCACTGCTGCAGCCGCGCGAGGTCCACAGGGACCGGCGGCATGTCGTCTCGTTCGTGGCAGACGACATGGGCCCGAACGTCGCCCACTTCGACCCCTTGGATGAGCTCCACCGTTTCGGGACACCCAAGCCCGCACCCGTTGCACGCGATGGAGGTAGCTCGCGCAGCCTCGCGCAGTAGGCCCTCCGCCACCAGAGCCCGGAAGTGCGTCGGCCGCCACTCCGTCACATCCTCAAACCCGAAGCGTGAGCGGCGTGTTGCGTCTACGCCTCGCAGTATCGTCGTCAGGGCGTCCCGAGACATCGAGGCCCCACCTCTTGAGTAGCTCCTTCGCCACCAGGTCCTTGGGGTCATACTTCAGCGTGCATGAGTCAGGGCGGCTGATGTCGAAGGAGAGCGTTCCACCCCTGTCGTCTTCAGTCGGACGGAAGGCCAGCTTCAGAGTTGCCGAGTCCACCCGCAACAAGTCCCTCTGCAGTCGGTCATTGGCGACCACCCAACCGACGAGGTCATACAGCGCGTCTGGGCTCTCTTGTGTGTTGGCCTCGAGCGTGATCCGCTTGTTGTCCTCGTCCCCGACGAGCCGTAGCCGAAGCCTGCTGACCCGCACAGACTCGACACGGTCCTCTGGCCGCAACACGAACGGGAAGTGGCGGTCAAGGAGACCGTCGAGTTCGTGGATGTTCTGGCGGGGCTCGGGGTCCCCAATGTCGATCCCGAGCACCATGCTCGCGAAGAGGCTCTGAAGGGCAGTCAGGAGATTCCGGTCCCCTCTCACCCACGTGTCGAGCGACCGTTCCTCGGTGCTGTAGACGGACAGCACGTCGAAGGCCGGGCGGTGGGTCTGGACCTCCAACCTGTGATCGTCTGTGTAGACGCGCTGCTCAACGGCGTAGTCCTCGGGATACGCGAACCAGTAGAGTCTGCCGCCGTGTGCGTAGTGGTCGATGTGGCACGTCTCGCCTCGGCCTTCCCGCTCACGGTAGTACCTGGAGATGGCGACCGAGAGCGCCTCCCTTGAACCCCTGTCGGTCGATGGATCGATGGCGGGCAAGTGATCGCGCTTGCGCCACCGGGTCAGGCTTCGGGCGTCGTGTAGCCGCCGGGCGACCTCGAACAGTCTTGGGTACTCCAGGCAAGCCCAGAACGCTCGCTCCAGGTGCCCCCTCATCGGGTGGAACGGCTCCGCCAGGTCTACGTTGTGATACGGGTGCTTGCCCTCCTCAACGAGTGCCGTGACTCCGCCCTCGTCAGCCATGCCGGCCACCTCCCTGAAGTGGCACTCGACTTCACGCCTCAGCGGCGTTGGCGCCGCGCTGATGGCTTCGCAGGCGGCCTCAGCATTCTCAGCTGAGGGCTTCCCCCAGTCGATCTCCGTCCCGATCCCCCGCTCGCCGAGGTAACGCCCGAGTAGCTCGCCGGGGGCTTCACGAAGGAACGCCTTGAGGTGGTACTGCCAGGCCATCGCCGCTCACCTCCGCCGGGTCTTCACTTAGTATGCGTAGTGTCACCCGACTGGGCAAGATGGACCCGTCTTCCTGACGCTCTGTGGCGACGGTCCGGATGATACCGGGACGGCCGGAGGGTCCATCCCGAAGGGCGCAGGAATTGCCCCGCGCGGTTCCGGCGACTCGGCCGGGGCACCACCATGCTCCATAGGCGGGCAGGTTGCCACGAATGACCGAGCCCCTGACCTCCGGCGCCATCGTTGAGGGCGAACTGCTACCCGAGCCGCTTCGGGTTGTGTTCGTGCAGGCCGTCGGCGCACAGACGAAGGTCGGCGGGCAGGGCTTGCGCACGGGTCAGTACTTCGAGCGCGTGCTGACTGCCGAGCCGTTGCGGGGGTTGCGCGTTACGCCGGCGGAGGCGCCGTTCGATGGCGTTCCGGCGCGGGTCCGCCTGGGGATCGAGGCGGCCCGTCTGGCGCTGGCCTATGAGTTACGACCCCTACTTCTCGCTGTCGATCGCGCGCGTTGATCCGCTGCCCCACCAACTCGAAGCCGTCTACCGCGAGATACTCCCTCAGCCGCGCATTCGCTTCCTGCTCGCCGACGACGCCGGTGCCGGGAAGACGATCATGGCCGGGCTTCTGCTGAAGGAGCTGAAGCTGCGGGGGCTCGTGAGCCGAACCCTCATCGTCGGCCCGGCGAACCTCGCGTTCCAGTGGCAGCGCGAGCTGCGCGACCGTTTCCGGGAACGGTTCGATGTCATCCGCGGCGTCGATCTGCGGAACGCCTACGGCGTGAACCCCTGGCAGGACAAGCCGCAGGTCATCACCTCGATTGACTGGGCGCAGCGCGACGACGTGCTGGAGAGCCTCGGGCGCACCTCGTGGGACCTCATCATCGTTGACGAAGCGCACCGCATGAGCGCGAGCGACCCCGAGCACAAGACGGCGCGCCAAACCCGAGGGAGGTCAAGGCACCCCTTCGAGCCTGGAAGGCGCTCGGAGCAGCTCCTGGCGCTTCCTAGCCCTGAGCCGGGCCTTCCGGGGCGGAGCCCAGAACGTCAGCCAGGAGGGTTTGCAGGCGCCTGCTGCCGGGGCACAGTGCAAGCCCGGACTCACATGCCTCCACAGCGAGCCGGTGGTCCCCAAGCGCTCGCAGTGCCTGCACGAGGTTGGCGTGGGCCTCTTCACCGTCGGGCGCGAGTCGGGCAACCTCGCGGAGGAGCGGTAGAGCCTCCTCGATGCGCCCAAGACGCACCAGAGCGAGGGCCTGAATCCGGCGAGCGTGAAGGCCGTTGGGGCCAAGGTCAGTGGCCAGCGCCGCGCCAGCTGAACTGAGTGCCTCCACGTCGTGTCCGGCGTCGAGGAGTAGCCGCGCTCGCACAAGAAGGCCCACGCCGTGGAGGCGGCTTGGGGGCTGGTCGACGAGCGCATCCAGTTCGGCGCCGCGCCCCGCTCCCCGCAAGAGGTCGGCCAGGGCGAACCAGCTCGGGACGAAAGCGGGCTCCTCGGTGACCGCCTGCCGGAGCTGAGCCTCAGCGTCCTGCGGCCGCCCGGCGTCCAGGTAGAGCATCGCCAGGTTGTGCCGCGTCTTGAAGCCCGCGATGCCGGTGTCAACGCTCCCTAGGTAGGGCTCGCGGGTCCGGCAGTCCAGGATGCGGCGATAGCTCTCTTCGGCTGCGGCGAAGTCCCTCAACTGATGACACACCATGCCTCGGTTGAAGAGCAGTTCGGGGTCATCGGGGCAGGCGGTCAGGCCCTGGTTGCACGTGCGCCGGGCATCATCCCACGTCCCTCGTCGCCGATGGCACCCGGCCAGCAGCGCGTACGCCTTCCGCAGGTGGGACTCGGCAGGGCCCGCCAGGTCGATGCTCCGCTCCAGGTGGTGCACCGCTGTCTCCAGGTCATCCATATGGAACGCCGTCATCCCCATGTTGAAGTGCACGAAGGGGTGCTCGGGGTAGGACTCCAGGTCAAGCTGGAGAAGCCTGAGATCGCGTTCCTTCTTCTTCCGCTGACCCTCAAGGGAGGTATCGTAACCGGCGTGCGTTACGAAGACGTCGCTATAGGCCACCTGCTTTCCCAGCCGCCGGATGCTGGGCAGGACCTGCTCATGGATGTGAAACTCGAACCGGATGTCAGGGCGGTTCCGCAGCAGCTTCACGTGGTCCACCACCTCGACGCCCGCTTCCTCTCCTGGCCGAGGTAGGCAATGTACCCGCGCAGTGATACCGAACACATCGGGGGAAGCGCTGACCACCAACTCCCGGAGCCGACGGCCATTGGCCTCGTCGACCACGTCATCGGCGTCCATCCAGAAGATCCAGTCTCCGGTAGCGTACCTGAGCGACTCGTTGCGGGCGGCCGAGAAGTCATCGCACCAGACGAAGTGCTCCACGCGCGCTCCGCACTCCCGGGCGATCTGCGGGGTTCGGTCCTTGGAGCCAGTGTCGACAACGATCATCTCATCGACCCAGGGCTTGATGCTCTGGAGGCAGTTGGCGATGTTGGCCTCCTCATCGCGAGCGATCATGCAGAGCGAGATCGTGGGACGGCCCGGCTGTTCCGGCGGACTCCGGCGACGACGCTTCCGCCGGGCCTTCTTCTCTGAGGCCTCAGTTGGCCTTGGCTCGCGCCTGGCTGCACCCCCCGGCCGCGTCGCCCTGGCTCCTCTCTGGGAGTCGGCCCGCACGCTCGCGAGACGGAGGACGGGCTCGTAGTCGCGCCGGACCACTTCGTCCCAGGCGTACAGCTGCCGGGCTCGGGCCTGTCCGGCCCTGCCGAAGGCCAGTCGCAGATTCGCATCGTCGAGGAGCTGCGCCAGGCGGTCAGCCAACTCCGGAGCGTCTCCGCGCTCGAAGAGGAAGCCGGTGACGCCGTCCTCGACGATGGTCTGGAGGCCACCAACGCGACTCGCGATGACAGGCCGAGCCGCTGCCGAGCCTTCCGCTGCCACAATGCCGAAGGGCTCTTCCC
>VGFB01000366.1 GCA_016869015.1 Armatimonadota bacterium | reverse complement strand
GCGCCCTCGGCTTCGCCACGACGGGTTCGCCCTGGAACGACCCGGCGTGTGCCGCGGCCTGGGCCCGGCAGTGCCGCGCGGCCCGGCTGCGGGGCGAGGCATGCCTGGGTCTGATCTGTACCTCTTGGGGTGATCGGTGGGAAGCTCTGGAGGCGGCCGCCTCGGCCGCGTGGGCCGCGCCGCGGCCCGCGGCCGACCACGGGCCCCCTCCCTGAGGGGGCAGCAAGACGACAGGCGCCAGGCTGCGGCAGGAGGGCGCCATGGCCGGCGCACGAGAATCGATGGAGCGGATTCGGATCCGGACCAGGACTCCGACGTAGTGGGAGGGAAACGGCCGCCACAGGCGCCCGAGCGCGACCGGCCGCCAGGCAAGGGAGGACACTGCGATGCTCAGCATTGGGAAGAGCATCCGTCTCGAACGGATCATCAACCGCAGGACCGGACACACCGTCATCGTGCCAATGGACCATGGGGTAACCGTCGGGCCGGTCCCCGGCCTCATCGACATGGCCGGGATGGTCGAGCTCGTCGCCGAGGGCGGCGCCGACGCGGTACTCGGGCACGTCGGACTCCCTCGACTGGGACACCGCGGCTATGGCCCCGATATCGGGCTCATCCTGCACCTTTCCGCCAGCACGCGTCTGGCGCCCGACCCGAACCACAAGGTCCTGGTCAGCAACGTGGAGCGCGCCATCAAGTACGGCGCCGATGCGGTGTCGATCCACGTGAACCTGGGCGCCCACTACGAGAGCGAGATGCTCCGCGACCTCGGCGAAGTGGCGATGGCCTGCGAGGAGTGGGGCATGCCGCTGGTCGCCATGATGTACACGCGCGGAGAGAAGATCGAGAACGAGCACGATGTCGAGGTCGTGAAGCACGCGGCCCGCGTAGCTGCCGAGCTCGGCGCGGATGTGGTGAAGTGCGACTACACGGGCAGCCCGGAGACCTTCCGGGAGGTCACGGAGGGCTGCGGGCCGGTCAAGGTCGTCATCGCCGGCGGGGCCAGGCTGGGGGATGACCGCGCGCTCCTGGAGATGGTTGCGGGAGCCATGGAGGCGGGTGGGGCGGGCGCCTCCATCGGCCGGAACGCCTTCCAGCACGCCAACCCAACGCGGATCACCCAGGCGATCTGCGTCATCGTGCACGAGGGCAAGTCGGTCAGCGACGCCCTGTCGGTTCTTGACGGGTAGGCCCTGGAGCTGCCAATGAAGACGGTCTGGGTGAAGGTCATCCCGTGGGACAAGTCCCTCGTCACCGCCGCGTTGGAGGCGGGCGCGGACGGCGTTCTCATCGAGGAGCCCCGGCGGGCCGAGGTCCGCGAGCTGGGCCTCATCACGACCATCGGCCCCGACGGCGACCTGACGCTGGGGGAGGATGTGGTCGAGGTCGTCATCGGGAGCAAGGCCGACGAGCAGCGCGCCGTCCAGCTCGCGAAGGGGAAGACGGTGATCGTCCGCGCCACGGACTGGACGATCATCCCGCTGGAGAACATCCTCGCCGAGGCCGATTCGGTCTTCGCGGAGGTGGGGACCGCCGAGGAGGCGGCGACTGCGACCGCCATTCTGGAGGTAGGCGTCGCCGGGGTTGTGCTCGCGACACGCGATGCCGCCGAGATCCGCCGCACCGTGGAGCGCGTGAAGAGCGAGGCGGAGCGCCTGGAGCTGCGGGCGGCCACCGTCGTCGCTGTCGAGCCGCTCGGCATGGGCGACCGCGTGTGCGTCGATACCTGCACCAACATGGGTCTCGGCGAAGGGATGCTCGTGGGCAGCAGCAGCGCCGCGCTGTTCCTCGTCCACGCCGAGAGCGTCGAAAACCCCTACGTTGAGCCGCGTCCCTTCCGCGTGAACGCCGGGCCCGTGCACGCGTACGTGCGGGTGCCGGGCGGCCGAACGCGGTACCTCTCGGAGCTCGCCGCCGGCGATCCGGCCCTCGTGGTCCGCAGCGACGGTTCCACCTACGCCGCCGTCATCGGCCGCGTGAAAGTCGAGCGCCGACCCCTGGCGCTCCTGCGCGCCGAGTTGGCCGGCGAGGAGTGCACGACCATCCTCCAGAACGCGGAGACGATCCGCCTGGTCACCCCGGAGGGCCGACCCCTCTCGGTCGTCGCCCTCAAGCCCGGCGATCTCGTGCTGATGGCCGTCGAGGAAGCCGGCCGCCACTTCGGCATGAAGATCAGCGAGACGATCCAAGAGAGGTAGAAGGCGGTGTAGGCGCTTGACCGGTCGCGAACGCGCACTGCGCGCCCTCCAGTTTCAACCGACCGATCGCGTGCCGATGCTCGGCGGCTTCATCGCCCATGCCGAGTATCTGCAGAAGATGAGCGGTCTCGACCCGTGGACCGACTCCCGCCGGGCGGCCATCGAGACCGTCCGCGCCCAGGGCGCCTGTCTCATCATCCAGGTCGTCGGACCCAAGCCCCCGGAGCACTCGACGGCGATGGCCGCCGGGCGCGCGAGCAACTTCTCGCCGCGGGGCGAGTGCCCGTACAAGTCCCCGGAGGCTGTGCGCGACTACTGCCTCGCGCTCCCCGACCCCGAGGCCGTGGGGGGCAGCTTCGACCGGCAGGCCTACTACGACCACTGCGTGAGCACGTGGAGGGAGAACGACGCCGAGGGCGGCGAGGAGATCCTGATCCTGCCCTACTACCTGGCGAGTGACTGCCCCTTCATGTACTACTCGGAGTTCGGCTACGAGAACTACTTCCAGGCCATCGCACTGTACCCCGAGGCCATCGAGAAGCTGTTCCGCCACGCCGCCGAGCACGCGCGCCTGAGGAACGAGGTCTTCGCGGTCGCCTCGCGCGAGGCATCGATCCCGCCGTGGGTCTACATGGGCCAGGACATCTGCGACAATGCCGGCCCGATGATCTCCCTGAGCGCCCTGGAGCGGCTCTACTTCCCGCACCTCGCCTACGCCCTTGAGCCGCTGAACGCCGCCGGGATCCGCAAGGTCTGGCACTCCGACGGCAACATCAACCCGGTCCTCGACCGCTTGGTGGAGTGCGGCATCGACGGTTTCCAGGGCCTGCAGGAGGACCGCTGGCTGCCGCCGCAGCAAATCGTCCCCCTCGGGAAGCTCGCCCGCATGAGGGCGAAGACCGGTGACAAGCTCATCCTCTTCGGCAGCCTCTCCGTCCGCGACGTGCTGCCCCATGGCACGCCGGACGACGTCCGGCGGGACGTGGAGCGGTGCATCGATGCCGCGGCCGCCGGCGGCGGGTACTTCCTCGCCCCCACCAGCACCCTCGGACCCGACGTGCCCATCCCGAACATCGACGCGATGGTCGAGCACTGCGGGGAGTACGGCGTAGGGCGGTAGCGTCCGCAGCTACCCGGCGACCTCGACGACATGCGGGTACGTGCGGGGCTGCGGGATTGGCTCTCCCGACTGCCCCAGGAGTTCGAGGTGGGCGTCAATGGCCTCGCCGATGAGGCTCAGGACCTCCTCCTCGGTATCACCCACCGCCACGCACCCGGGGAGATCGGGAACATGCGCCCCCCAACTGCTGTCCCCGTGCTCGGTGACGACAAGGTACGTCATCCTCTATCCACCCATCAGTCCCCTCAGGTACCCCATCCCCTTCCGCGTCTCCTCGACCGGATCGTCGGGGCCCTCGTACTCGAAGGCGAGGAAGCCGTCGTAGTCCATCGCCTGGAGTTCGGCGATGATGGCGGGGTAGTCCAGGGCGCCTTCGCCGGTGGTGGCGCCGATGTAACCCTTGCCCGCTCGCGAGCGGAGTCGCGCCTGGTCGTCGGGCACGAGCGCCCAGTCCTTCGCGTGGGCGTGGCGGACGCGCGGCGCGACCGCCCGCAGGAAGGCGACCGGGTCCTCGTCGCCCATGATCATGTTGCCGCTGTCATAGGTGACCATCAGCTCCGGCCCCGCGAGTTCGCAGGTCTCCATGACCTCGTCGGACGTCTGGTAGGGGGCGACCGGGCTCCCGAAGTCCTCAATCGTGAGAATCACGCCGGCCTGACAGGCGTGGGGGAGAACCTCCGCCAGCGCCTGCGCCACGTTACGGCGCGCCTCCGCCTTGTCCTGGCCCTCCGCGCAGCCCCCAGTGGTGACCAGCAGCACCCCGGACCCCAGCTCGCGCGTGTCGTCGATGAGCTGCCTGATCGCGTCAGTACCCTCCCGACGAGCGGCAGGGTCATCCTGCGTCAGGTTCCGCCCGCCGATGTGCGAGGAGACCACGAGCCCCGCATCCTCCACCATCGCCCTCAGCTCCGGGACGCTGTGAGAGCCCGAGAGACCCTCCATGAGATCGACCCCAAGCCCGCCGGACTCCCGGATGACCCGCAGCCCCTCGGGGATCGTGATGGCCCCCGAGCCGATCGACCGGCCCATCGAGTAGAGCATGCAACCGAGTTTCATCTGGTGAGACCTCCACGAAGACAGAGTGTAGGGGCGGACCCGCGTGTCCGCCCCTATCGACACTGGGCGGACACATGGGTCCGCCCCTATCGACACTGGGCGGACACATGGGTCCGCCCCTACACCTACTGCAGCAGCAGCAACCGCGTCTCGCCCAACTGCATCGCGACCTCGAACCGGTCGGTCCGCGTCGCGAGGATCTCGCCCGTGAAGGCGTCGGCGATGGTGTGCGCCTCCGGCAACCGGATCGTCTTCGGTCCGGCGCTCGTGGCCGAGATGCCGAGGAACTCTCGGTCCGCCAGGATCACGTCGTCGGAGTCGCGGTACAGGTGCACGCCCGCCTGCTGCAGCAGGTTCCGCAGCAGCTTCGCCGGCACGTGCAGCGCGCCGAGGTAGGCGCTCCGGCCGTCGGCCGAGAGGGCCGCGGCCGGGGAGCCGTCCGCGTACCGGCCGAGGACCTGGACCCCGGGCCCGTCGGTGACGGTCCACAGAGGCTCAAGGACCGTGTCGGTACCGAAGGCCGTGTCCAGGGCGGCCGTCAGCGGCCCGGGCTCGGGCGTGACGCGACCGGGCTGCGGTGTCCCGCGCCGTAGCTGCATCCCGATTGCGTCCGTCATGTTCTGTTCGCTCGCATCCTCATTGAGGAAGCCCGCCCCGTACAGCCAGATGGTCAGCGCCTCGGCGCACTCGCGCCGCACGGCCGCCCGGTCGGCGGCAGTGAGATGGAACGCGTTCAGGAACAGGTACGCCTTGGCCTTCAGGACCTTCCCCGCGGCCAGGTCGCTCAACAGGTGAATGCGGATCGGTGCGCCGAGGCGGAAGCACTGGCTGCG
>VGFB01000365.1 GCA_016869015.1 Armatimonadota bacterium | reverse complement strand
TTCCGCCGTTGCCGTTCCGTGCCTGCGTCAGGCGTCGCCCCACGTCGCCAGCCGCGCGATCCGCCGTTCCACATGGCCGAGCGCCGCCTTGAACACCTTCAGCGTCCGCCCCATCTCGCCCAGGAACTCGCCGGTGATCTCGTGGCCCGACAACCACGCCCACGAGTCATCTTCGGGGAGCTCCCCTCGCTTGGGGGTGAGGCCGCGCCCGTCGTAGACCACGGTGCGCCAGCTCCCCTCATCGGTCAGCGGGTAGTGCATGCTCTCCCAGCCCCCGGCCTTCGTCTGCGCGCCCAGGAAGGTGATGTCCGAGGTGTTCGCCGCCATGATCCGATGACACGGGTGCCCCGTGGCCGCGTACAGCTCCGCCGCGCCCCAGCCCACCTTGCAGTACGAGGGCCATCGCAACCCCTCCGGGTTGCAGCGCTCCGTGAAGTCGGCCAGCTTCTTCGCCGCCTTCAGGTACTGCCGGCCATGCCCCGCGAGATACAGGTCGGCCAGCGCCGCCATCGAGCAGCCCATGAAGTAGAAGTGCTGTTGCGTGCCCACCGTATCGACGAGGCAGTTTACCGCCTGCCCGTCGGGGGGCTCGGTTACGAGCTTCCCCTTGGCCGCATCATACAGGTAGTAGAACCGCCCGGGCTCGGCCTGCATGTGCGTCTCGTTGAGCTCCGTCATCATCACGAGGAAGTCGCCGCTCTTCCTCGCCGCCTCGTCCAGCCCCGCGGGCAGGGCCCATTCGGTGAAGAAGGAGGTCACCAGCGGGTTCAGGTGGACCCGCAGCGCCGGGTCCTCGGGGTGCCCGAAGCACCCGCCCGTCTCGTGGAGGTACGAGCAGACCTCCTCGCGCGTTTCATCGTTCGCGATGCCCGGGTGCCGCAGCGCCTCGGCCACCTTCCCGAACGTCAGGAACCGGTACACGCGCTGCATCTCGCGGTTGAAGGCCGGCTCCTCGGGGCAGTAGTACTGCCCCACCCCCTGCTTCGCGTTGGCCTCGAGCCAGTCCAGCACCCGCCACGCTTCCTCCAGTCGCCCGTCCTCGAACAGCCCCCAGGTCACCTTGTGACAGTAGCTCACATCGCGGTCGCGCATGATCGGCCCATCCGGCCCGAACTCGCTGATCAGCCAGTTCGCCCCGCGCGTCATCCCCAGCGACGTGCGCTCGATCATCTCCACCAGCGCCCGCTGCTCCTCCTGCAACACCCACAGGTCCATCTCCTCGATGGCTCTCATCTCACAGGTCCTCCCGTCTTCACACTGCGCCCCCTAGCGGCAGCGCAAGCTGCGGGTGCGCGGGCGGCCAGAACACGCCGATAACGACCCATGTCGTCTGGAGGGGCGGCCTGAGCGTACCCATGAACAGCCATGTGTCGCGGTCCACAGCGCACATCTGGTCCAGGAACTTCCGCCGCACGCCGGTCTTGGCCTCCTCCTCGCTGCCGGTCTCGCGGCACAACTTGAGGTACAGCACTCCAAGCTCCCAGTCCTCGATCATGCACTCGTGGCCCTTACACTCCGCGCCGGCGCACCGGAAGCGCTACCGGAAGTAGAAGGGTACCGGAGGCAGCGGCCGCAGATCCGGGCCGATCAGCTTGGCCTGCTGCATCCAGGCCACGCGCTGGGGATCCCAGTGCCGCTCGCCGGGGCTCACCGTGAGATCGGTGATCTCCGCCGGCTTGATCAGCCCCAGGGACGTCCCATCGGTCTCCTGGCGGCGTCTCAATTCCTCCATGGACTCCGAAGCCCATGGCAGGACCAGACGCTTGCGCTCGGCCCACCCGTCCCGTGTGCCGAGCTTCGGCCCGACGGACCGAAGAGTGTCGATGTTCGGCTGGTAGCTTTCGGGGCGAGGATCGTCCCGGCGCTTGGCCGCCTCCACCTCGATCCACTGGTACTTCTGGTACTGATGCTCGTCAGCCAGTGCACGGAAACGGATGGGGTAGAGCCGGATGAACCCGCCGGCCTCCCGTACTCCGGCCGTGCAGACGACCTCCTCGTGTCTGCGCGAGGGTTGCGGATATGTCTTGACCGTGATGAGCACCTTGATCCGCCCCAACCGCACGCCTTCTCACAGGTGCTCCACCGGCAGGCCGGTGCGTGCGGACACGAGCGCAGCCAGGACGCTGCGGTGACACGTCAGGGGATCGGACTCCATGCACACCAACGCCAGGGGGCGCTCCGCCATCTGAGATGACACTTCGTCAAGCAGTTCGGTCTCGCCCTCTCGGATGCGCCTTTCGTAGGCCGCCAGGAGAGCCTGGCGCGCAGCGGGCGAGTCGCTCCCGGTGCGCTGCGCCCTGGGTATCCCCAGGCCCGGGCACGCGACGTACCGCAGACCGAGGCGGTCCAGGTGCTTCGCAAGAGTGCTCCCGGCGAACCCGTAGACCCGGGAGGCGGGCGTGTGGCGCACGTCGACGACCCCCGCCAACTCGGCTTCCAGGAGCAGGGAGAGGAACTCATCGAGGTTTCGGCCCGCGTATCCCACGGTGAAGGTCCTGGGGGCGGCCATCCGCCGGGTTGGGGCATCGGGAGCGAGATCACGCCGTTCACTGAGCAGAGCATACCACGGGTACTCCCGATAGACATGGGCCATCAGCTGTGTCGTTGTCCACGAGCCGTACCTGCGGTGCACATCCGCGACGGCGTCCGGCGCCTCGCCACCGTCCGGCGGCCAAGCTGAGACAAGACTGATCTCGTCCTCGCGCTCCTCAACGGCGCCTTGGTCCGCCAGTTTTCGCACGTCGTGGTAGGCCAGGAACGAGAAGGGGCCGTACCGGTAAGGGACGAAGTCGTAGGGGCAGTTGCGCTGTCCCCACTTGGTTTCACGCGCCACCAGGAAGAGCCACTTCATCAGCCTCGTGCGCGAGGCGGCGCCGCCCGCGGCCTCGAGCACGTGCGCCAACAGACGCTTTCCGGGGGGCAGCTTTGTCGCGGCCATCTGGGGGGCTCTCCGGGGCGGCTCTAGCCTGCAGGTTACCGTGTGCCGTGCGGATTGTCAACGGTCGGCGCGCAAGGGCGCGCCCCGTGAAGGCCAACCCCGGTCTCGCAGCGAATGGGCGTTCTCAGCTTCCCCGCTCGCAGGCGGCGATCCGGGGTCTTCGGAGCACGATGGGTAGTCCTCCGCCGCGCCACAGCTATCGTCCCGAGGTGGCACGGGCACGCGATCCCGGATCGGTGGCCGAGGCCATTCGCACGGCCGTGGCCTCGGGAGTCGGGGGGGCGGTCGAAGGGCTGATCGCGGGGTATCACCCGATTGACATCGCGTACGCGATCGAGATGCTGGAGCCGGAGGAGCGGCGCGAGGTCTTCCGGCTGATGGAGGCCCATGACGCCGCCGTCGTGCTGGAAGAGGTCGAGGATCACATCAGCGACGAGCTCGTGGAGCACACCGAGGATGAGGAGCTCGCGGAGATCATCGACGCGATGCCCCCCGATGCGGGGGCGGACATCGTCAGCCGCCTGGACGACGAGCAGGCTCAGCGTGTCCTCGAGCTGATGCCCGATGAGGAGTCCGACGAGATCGAGGAGCTCCTCGAGTACCCCGAGGACAGCGCCGGCGGCCTGATGACGACCGAGTACGTGGCCGTCCCGGCCCACCTGACGGCGGGCGGGGCCCTCGAGCGCATGCGGGCGAGCGGCATCAACCCCGAGGGCGCCGCGTACGTGTATGTCGTGGATGAGGCGCGGCGGCTGATCGGCGTCATCGACGTGCGGCAGTTGGTCACCCTGCCCTCCTCCGCCGGCCTGGGCGACTCGATGACGACCGACCTGATCACCGCGCGTCCGGACACCGACCGCGAGGAGCTGGGGCGGCTGGTCGACAAGTACGACCTGCTGGCCGTGCCCGTGGTCAACGAGCTGGGCGTGCTGCTGGGCACCGTGACCCACGACGACGTGGTGGACGCCATCTCCGAGGAGCACACCGAAGACGTCCTGCGCATGGCGGGCACGGATACGCGAGATCTGCTCAGCCGGTCGAGCCTCGCCGTCGCCCTCATCCGCCTCCCGTGGCTCTCCATTTCCCTCGCAGGCAGCATCACCGCCGCCACGATCGTCAAGCTCTTCGGCGTGTCGCTCGGGGAGACGCTCGTTCTCCTGGCGGCTTTCATCCCGGTGGTCACCGCCATGGGCGGCAACAGCGGGCTGCAGTCGGCCACCATCGTGGTCCGCTCGCTCGCTCTGGGCACGCTGCAGGGCTACGGCATCCGCCGCCTGTTCGTGCGCGAACTCCTCACGGCGGCGCTCATGGGGCTGGTCTGCGGTCTGGTCGTTGGGGCGGTCGGTTGGGCCTTCTTCGGCGGACCACAGCTGGGCCTCGTGGTGGGGCTCTCGATGTTCGTCGCCATCACCTGGGCGGCTACCGTCGGCACCTTCGTGCCGATCCTCTTCGACCGACTCGGGGCGGACCCGGCCCTGGCTTCGGGTCCGCTCACCACCATGCTCAACGACGTATTCGGGCTTATCATCTACTTGGGCCTTGCGACGCTGTTGCTGAACGCGTTTCGCGGCATGTGATCCGTCAGCCATGGCCCATCCGGAACTCGCAGGTCGGGACTCCCGTCCCGATACTGCTGCAGAGGGACGCACCCGTGTCTGATTCCCCGCCCCTCGTCGCCCAGTTGACCGCCCAGATGGTGCGCATTGAGAGCACCAACCCCGGCCCCGCCGGGGAGGACCTGCCCGGCCGGCGCGAGGCGGACATCAGCGCCTTCGTCCTCGAGTGGCTGCGGGCGCGGGGGGTGTCGGCCGACCGCCGTGAGTTCCTCTCCGGCCGCTTCAACGTCTCGGCGGTCGTGCCGGGGGCCGGGCCGCGACGCTTGCTGCTGGATGCGCACACCGATACCGTCCCGACCGAGGGCATGGCCGGCGATCCGTTCTCCGGGGAGATCCGCGACGGCCGCGTCATCGGGCGCGGGGCGTGCGACGACAAGGGCACGCTGGCCGCCGCGATGTGCGCTCTCGCCGGGCTCGTCGCCGACGGCGTGCAACCCCCGGCGACCATCGAGCTGCTGGCGAGCGGCGATGAGGAGGGCGGGTTCCGAGGCATTCGCGACTGGGTCGTCCGGGGCGGCCGCGCCGACGGCGCGATCGTGGGTGAGGCGAGCGAGTTGCAGCTGATCGCGGCCGCGAAGGGCGCGGTGCGCCTGAAGGTCCGCACCCACGGGAACTCCGTGCACACCTCGGTTCCCGAGCTGGGCGTGAACGCGGTGACCGCCATGGC
>VGFB01000364.1 GCA_016869015.1 Armatimonadota bacterium | reverse complement strand
AGCCCATCACACGCCGCGCACGCTTCGCAGCCCTCCGGCGGTCTCACGGCCTGCACGCTCGCGGCGGCGATGTACTCCTCGATGCCGGTGCCCGGGGCCCAGTCGCTGATGAACTCGCGGCTGGCTGCGTTCACCGTGACGCGGATCTCGCGGAACCCGGCTTCCGCGAGGATGGCTCCCAGCTCCTCCACGCTCGCCGAGCCCGCAACGCACCCGCACAGCGCGTTCGGGTCGTCCTTCAGCGCCTGGGGGAACTCCTTCAGCCGCACCACGTCGGAGATCGCCAACCGCCCCCCGGGCTTCAGCACTCGGAAGGCGTCGCCGTAGACCGCGCGCTTGTCCGGCGAGAGGTTGATGACGCAGTTCGAGAGGATCACGTCGACCGTTGTATCGGCCACGGGGAGGTGCTCGATCTCGCCGAGGCGGAACTCGACGTTCGTGAATCCGCTCTGGCGCGCGTTCTCGCGCGCCTTCGCGATCATCTCCGGCGTCATGTCGACCCCGATCACCCGCCCGCTCGCGCCGACCTGTCGCGCGGCGAGGAAGCAGTCCAGTCCGCCGCCGCTGCCCAGGTCCACCACCGTCTCGCCGGGCTGCAGCGCGGCGATCGCCTGCGGGTTTCCGCACCCCAGGCCCAGGTTCGCGCCCTCCGGCGCCGCTGCCAACTCCTCCGCCGAGTACCCCAGCTTCGCCGACGCATCATCGGCCGCTGCCGAGCCGCAACACGACGGCTCCGCCGCCTCGCAACAGGAGGCCTTGTCCTTCGACTCGCAGCACTGCCCGGCGGCCGCCGGCGCCCCGCCCCCCTTCACGGCAATCTGCCCATACCGCTGCCGCACCGTCTCCCGTGCCTCATCCGCCTCGCGTGTGCTCATCGTCACACCTCCCTCCGTATCACGTCGGGACTCCAGTCCCGACGACGCCCTGTGATCCTCACACCCTCATTCCCTCCACGTTCAGCCCGCCCATCTCGATCTCCGCATCCTCCGGCAGGAAGCACATCGAGTAGGTCTGTCCGGGCTCCAGCATCAGGTAGTTCGAGTCGAACCTCGCCCACGCTCCCCCGGCTCCCGTCAGGTGCACGCCAAGCGCCCACACCTCCCCGGTGTTGGCGATCCCCAACTCGTTGCCGACGCGGGAGACCGCCAGCTCCGTCCGCGGCGCGCTCACCAGGGGCGCGAAAACAGGCTCCTCCGCGGTCGAGAACACGTAGTAGTTCGCCGAGCCGCGCATCGAGGGCGCGAGGGCATTCAGGTGCAGGATGAAGACGCCGCCTTCCAGACCCTCGACCTGCCACGCTGCCGTCGTCACCTGCACCGCACTGCATTCGGGCGAATCCACCGTCGCCTCACCCGTCGCCAGCGTTCTCCCGCGCAGATCCGAGAGCGTCCACGTCACCCCTGTCCCGGGCTCCGCCTCCAGCGAGTTGTTCAGCCAGACCTCCGCGCGGAACTCCTCGCCCTCCGTCCACCCCAGCTTGTCGTACTTCGCGCTCACATGGAAGGGCTCATACGCCTGCCGGCACCACCAGTAGGCCGGTCGCGGGTTGCCGAAGTAGTCCATCACGTTCGTGCAGGAGAGGTTCGGCCACGACTCGTTGAACTGCCAGGGCATCGTCCCGCCGCAGCGCCACTTGCGCCGCCGGTTCGCCTCCAGGCAGTACCGCAGGCCCTCCGCCTGAAGCAGCTGACTCATCTTCACATACGTCTCCAGGTCCTCGATCGGCCCGAACACGCGCTCCATCATCGGCCGCTGCACCCACCACGCGCCGTGGTGCAGCCAGAGGGGGTTCGTCTCATCCGGCGGCCACAGTTCGTCGTCCGAGGCCACCCTCCGCATCGCCTCGAGGTTCGCCGCGCCCTCGACGCCCATCTCCGAGTGCAGCAGCGCGTCGATCCCGTTGTACAGCAGGTAGTGGTCCGTGGGGCCCTGGTACTGCCAGGGGCCGTGGACATCATGCATCTTGCCGACGTGCTCGACGCTCGCGTTCGCCACGGGGCCGCACGCCGAGGTCGGGTACCAGAGGCGGCCCGGGTCCAGCCGCTCGACGACCTCCTTCAGCACCGCGAGGGCCGGGTGGTCGTTGTCCAGCGGCGTCCAGTTGTCGTGCATCAGCTCGTTGCCGCCCGTCCAGATCACCAGCGAGGGGTGGTTCCGCCGCCGAGGGACCATCTTCATCGCCTGCCGCCGGATGTAGCGCAGGTACCCGGGGTCGGTGCTGGGCCGATTGTCGATGCCCGAGGAGGACTGGATGAACTCCTGCCAGACCATGATCCCCAGCCGGTCGCACAGGGCGTAGAAGCACTCCTTCTCCAGCAGCCCGCCGCCCCACACCCGCAGCAGGTTGCAGTTGGCGTCCTGCGCCACCGTCAACCATCGCTCGTACATCGCCCGCCCCGGCCGCCCGTAGAGCTGCTGAATCGGCGCCCAGTTCCAGCCCTTGATGAACACCCGCCGCCCGTTGACCTCCAGCACGTACGGCTTCGCGTCCGCCGGTGCGCCGTCGTTCGCCAGCGCCCGCACCCGCCGTAAGCCGAAGGTCACCGTCTTCGTGTCGAGGATCGTGTCCGCCGGCGCCGCCAGGCTCACCTGCACCTCGTACAGCGGCTGCTCTCCGTAGCCGTTGGGCCACCACAGCTTCGGGTCGCTCACGGGCAGGCGCACGGAGTAGGTTGTCGCACCTCCCGTCGCCGGCGCCTCCTCCACCCGCGCCGCCACCTTCTCCCCGTCCTGCAGGACTGTCGTGTAGACCGTCACCGGGGTTGCGTCCGCGCAGCCGATCTCCACCGACACCCCGACTTCCGCCTCGCCCAGGTCCTCGCTCACTTCCGGGTAGACCTGCACGTCCTTCACGTAGGCCTTCCCCGTCACTTCCAGCCGCACGCCGTCGAAGATGCCGATCGGCACCAGCCGCGTGCACCAGTCCCAGTCGTACGCGAAGCGCGCCTTCCAGAGCCGCACCTCGCTGGTGCGCCCAATCTGCCCCACTTCCCGCGGCGCGTGCTCGCAGATGACCACGAGCGTGTTCGGCCCCTCCGCGCTCAGTAGATGGCTCACCTCGAACTCGAAGGCGTCGTACATGCCCTCGTGCCGCCCCAGCAGCGTGCCGTTGAGGTACACGCGACACTCATGGTCGACGCCCTCGAAGACGAGTCGCACCACGCCCCCCTCCGGGGTCTCCGGCGTGACGAACTCCTTCAGGTACACCCAGTCCCGCTCGCTCGTCCACTCACAGTCCCGGCTGTGGAAGCCCACCGTGTGGTCGGGCGTCAGCCCGGCGTCGCGGGCATCGTCTTGCACGGTGCCGGGCACCTGCGCCCCAATCCACAGCGCCGGCGTCACGCTCGCGGGGTTCTCCCACACCTTCCTCCACTCCCACTCCCTCGGCATCATCGGCAGCACGCGCCAGTCGCTGCCGTCCAGGCTGATTGTCGTTGCTCCCACTTCTCGCCCCCCTTGCCGTTCGGAAGCGCCGTCTTCGCCGTTCTTCGACTCTTCCTATCTTCCCGCTTTCGTTCCGTTCACCAGCACCACCCGCTCCACGCCGATCGCGTTCGTCTGCCCCGCCTCTCCGTGCGGGAAGCCCGGCCCCTCGAACGCGATGTTCGCCCACACCTCGAACTCCGCGTCGGGGTTCTGCGGATCGATGACGCTGTCCACATCGAGCTGGATGATCCAGCTCCAGAAGAAGTACAGGTAATGGGACGGCACGATCTTGTGGCTCCCCATCTTGTACCAGTGGTAGCCCGGGCCGAGCACGTCCTCGGGCTTGATGGGCGCGCCCGAGAGCCACTGCTTGTTCACCTGGTCGTACAGGCCCCAGGGCATCGGGAGCGCGTAGCTCCGCCCCTCGCCGTCGGTCTGCAGCAGTCCCTCGGTGAGCTCCAACCGGTTGGTGACGCCGCTCTCGGTATCGGCGGGGACGACCTTCACGATGTCCGCCCAGTTGCGGGTCGCCTCGGCGGTGAAGTCGAACACGCTCCCCGGCGGCAGGTCGCGGAAGCGCTCGGGCAGCGGCACGTACGCCCTACGGGAGGTCAGCGCCGCAACCTCGCCGTCGCAGCGGTCCCCCTCGGCGGCGCGCTCGTCCTCCGGCAGGCGCAGCTCGATCTGCTCGTGCCACGTCTGCCGGTACCGCGCCGCGATGGCGTCCCGGTCCAGAGGCATCGCTGCCGGGTCCTGCCCGGCCGCCAGCCATTCCCGCATCAGCGTCGGGTACCGCACCACCGCGGCCCGGTCCAGCGGCAGCCGGGCATGCCGAACGCGCTGGAGGAGCTCGGCGTCGTCCTGCACGGCCGCCTCCGCCGCGTCAAAGAGGCGCTGCGCCTCGGTCACGAACGCGAGGTCCAGGTACCGGTAGCTCGGCGGCGAGGCCCCCATGCTCAGGTAGCTGATCTTCTCGGCCGAGGCCGCTTCCAGCTTTGCCAGGTACTCGCGGATCGGCTGGCCCGCAGGCCCGTAGAACCCGTCCGTGAAGGTCGTCAGCAGCCGGTCGTAGTCCTGGTACGGGTCCTCCAGCAGCTTCATCATCATCCAGATCTTCAGGTCCCGCAGGTCCGCCAGAATGGTGTACTCGTGCTCGGTGAACACGCCCTCGACGTTGTGCTCCGCGTAGAAGCGGTAGTCCGGCCCGTAGGTATGGACCGTCGGGAGCGGGAGACCGTAGTACGGCGCGTAGCTCACGGCGTAGTCCCAGACCCGCAGGTTCTTGGCGATCCTGGCCCAGCTCGACAGGTGCTCCCGGAAGGCCTCGTTCTCCGGATCGGTGATGGAGCGCGTGAAGTTGCTCTGCGTATCGCAGAGCCGGATGATGAGGTTGTCCCGCGGTCGGATGCTCTTGGGCGCCTGCTGAGTGTACATGTACGCGAGGGTGTCGATGTAGATGTCCGGGTAGTCGTCCCTGATCGCGTCGGCGATGTAGTTCAGGAAGTCCAGCAGCGGCCCGACCTCGGATTCCTCGGCCTTCGCGATCGCCTGGCACGCCTCGCACTGGCACTGCCCGCCCCAGTCGTTCTGCGAGATGCTGTAGACTACCGGCGCGGGCTTGCCGGCCTGCTCCGCCTCGGCCCGCGCGCCGTCGATGTAGGCCCTCAGTCGCTGCACCATGAAGTCGCGCAGCTCCGGGTTCGTGAGGCAGAGCTGGTAGTATCCATCTGCCTTGCGCTCGCCGTCGATGAGCGAGAACCACTCCGGGTGCGCCGCAAAGTGCTCCTTGGGCGGGAC
>VGFB01000363.1 GCA_016869015.1 Armatimonadota bacterium | reverse complement strand
GGGGGTGATCACCCTCTTCGGGGGCGGGAAGGGCGCCATGGCCCACGGCGGCCGCTGGTGGCTGTGCCTGCTGCGGCAGTACGAGGACCTGGAGTTGGGGGTGACCGAGTTTCCTCGGGGCCCGACGAAGGTCTTCTGGGGCTACGGCCGGGCAACGCTGGTGAACCGCCTGAGCCCCTACCGCGAGCAGGCCTTCGACTTCATCCGCTTCGAGCACGAGCGGCCGTACAACGAGCTGATCAACCATCAGGCGGATGCGCTGGCGCCGGTCATCGAGTACTGCACCGGTGAGGCCTTCTTGCGCGACCCGGAGTTCCCGGAGGAGGACTATAACCAGACCTGGTACGACGTGATGGACACCGGCGCGCCGATCGAGTCGAGCCCGTTCATCGACGGCCGGGAGGCGCAGCGGATCATCGATGTGCAGATGGACCTGGTCCGCACCAATGCGAAGACGGCCGCGGAGGCGTGCCGGGACATCGCCCGGAAGATCGACCGGGAGATCACGAAGCAGCTCGGGGAGCAGCCGGAACTGCGGATGCAGTGGGAGCGGCTGACCGGAGAGCAGGCGCCCGCATGAGACGCTACTCACGCCGCCGTCTGGCCGACTTCGGGGCGGCGATCCTGTTCCTGCTGCCGAACATCACGGGGTTCGTGGTGTTCACGGCGGGCCCGGTGGTCTTCTCGCTGGTCGTGAGCTTCTCGAACTGGAACCTCCAGCAGACCGTGCCCTTCCAGTGGGTCGGGCTGAAGAACTACGCGGAGATGTTCCACACCGAGGACTTCTGGCTGTACTTCATCAACACGGGCTATCTGATGCTCGCGATGCCGGTGAGCATCGCCGGCTCTCTGATCCTGGCGATGCTCTTGAGCCAGAAGATCCGGGGTACCGTCATCTACCGCACGCTGTACTACCTGCCCAGCTTCACCAGCGGCGTGGCCCTGCTGATCCTCTGGAAGGCGCTGTACAACCCGGAGTTCGGGCCGGTGAACGCGGTCATCGGCTGGGCGCTGCACAACCTCCACCTGGCGGACGTGGCGCAGTGGCTCACCGGGCACGGCATTGAGCCGCCGGAGTGGCTGCAGTCGACGCGCAACCTGCTGGGCATCGAGACGGAGCACGCCAGCCTGAGCGCGACGAGCTGGGGCATCGGCGCCCGGGACGCGATCATGTTCATGGGGGTGTGGATGGGGATCGGCGGGGGGAACATGCTGCTGTACCTGGCGGGCCTGTCGAACATCCCGCAGGACCTGTACGACGCGGCGGAGGTTGACGGAGCGAACCGCTGGCAGATCTTCCGCAACGTGACGTGGCCGTGCCTGGCGCCGACGACCTTCTTCATCATCGTGATGAGCTTCATCGGGGGCCTGCAGGGCGGTTTCGAGCAGGCGCGGGTCATGACCGGCGGCGGCCCGGCAGGCACGACGACGACCCTCGCGTACTACATCTATACGCGCGCCTTCGAGCAGTTCCAGATCGGGTACGCCTCGGCGATCTCGTGGGTGCTGTTCACCATCATCTTCAGCATCACGCTCGTCAACTGGCGACTGGGCGGGAAGCAGGTGGCCGAGTAGATGGCTGAGACGATGACGCCCCAGCAGTATCAGGAGTACGTGGACCGGCGCAAGCGCGCGGCGAGCGCGAAGCGTGCCGTCGGCACCGGAGCGCGGCACTTCGTGCTGATCGCCGTGGGGCTGACGATGCTGCTGCCCTTCACATGGATGTGCCTGGCGAGCTTCAAGCCCCTCGCCGAGGTAGAGGAACTGAACCCGGTGCCGACGGAGTGGCACCCGGGGAACTACATCGAGGTCTTCAAGGAAATCCCGTTCGGGCGGTACTACTTCAACAGCGTCTTCGTAGCGGCCTGGGTGACGTTCCTGCAGACGCTGACGAGCGCCATGGCGGCGTACGCCTTCGCGCGGCTGCAGTGGCCCGGGCGCGATACGGTCTTCAAGCTGTACCTGGGGACGCTCATGGTGCCCGGCGTCGTGACGATGATCCCCAACTACACGCTCGTGGTGAAGCTGCACTTCCTGGACACGTACTCGGGGCTGATCGTCCCCGCAGCCTTCACCGCCTTCGGCACCTTCCTGCTGCGCCAGTTCATGCTCACCATCCCCCTCGCCCTCGACGAGGCCGCCCGCATCGACGGCGCGAGCCACTGGCGAGTCTTCTGGGATGTCGTGATGCCCCTCGCCCGCCCCGGCGTGATCACCCTCGTCATCTTCACCTTCATGGGGAACTACGGCAGCTTCTTCTGGCCGCTGGTCCTCATCAAGAGCGAGCACCTCCGCACGCTGCCGATCGGGATGCTGTTCTTCGACAGCTCCTACGGCAGGCAGACCAACCTCATCATGGCCGCCAGCGTCATGAACATCCTCCCCCTCATCCTCCTCTTCATCGGCACCCAACGGTTCATCGTCAAGGGCATCCAACTGGGGGCAGTGAAGGGGTAGTGCCTGGGGTTGTGCGATACACATGACGTGGGTATGCTCTACACATCAAGGTGTGGAGGGCCGACTACCATGGCGAGCGCAACCGCGAAGGCTCCCCGGCGAGAGGGCCTGGTCCGGACGAATGTCGTGCTGGACGAGGCGCTCGTCCAGGAGGCAATGAGGCTGACCGGCATTCGTACCAAGCGCGAGGTCATCGCAGAGGCTCTGCGGAGGCTCGTCGGGCTCCGCGAGCAGGAGGGGGCGCTCGAGAGGCTGTGGGGCGCTGCCGAGTGGGACGGGAATCTGGCGGAGATGCGCAAGCGGCGGGTGTTCGATGGTAGTCGTTGATACCTCCGTCTGGATCGACGTGCTCGCTCGTCGCTCAACGCCCCAGGTAGCCATTCTCCGCGCCCTGTCGAGGACGGAGCGCCTCGGCGTAGGGGATCTCATGCTGTGCGAGGTCGTTCAGGGGCTTCGGTCGGACGCGGAGCGGAGTGCTGCCCTCCGGGAGTTGCTTCAGTTCCAGGCGCTGGACATGGTCGGCCTCCGGAATGCGCTGGCCGCCGCCGACAACTACCGCGCCCTCCGCCAGATCGGCGTTACCGTGCGGGGCACGATCGACTACCTGATCGCGACCTACTGCATCGAGAACCGGTTGCCCCTCCTCCACAACGACCGCGACTTCGATCCCTTCGAGGAACACCTGGGGCTGCGAGTGGCCCGCTTCGACGGGAACGGCGGCGGAGCAGCGCTCCGACCTACAACGGCAACGGCGGGTTCTGGGTGCTCGTAGGTCGAAGCGCCCGCTTCGACGGGAACGGCGTCGGAGCAGCGCTCCGACCTACAACGGCAACGGCGGGTTCTGGGTGCCCGTAGGTCGAAGCGCCCGCTTCGACGGGAACGGCGGCGGAGCAGCGCTCCGACCTACAACGGCAACGGCGGGTTCTGGGTGCCCGTAGGTCGAAGCGCCCGCTTCGACGGGAACGGCGTCGGAGCAGCGCTCCGACCTACAACGGCAACGGCGGGTTCTGGGTGCTCGTAGGTCGAAGCGCCCGCTTCGACGGGAACGGCGGCGGAGCAGCGCTCCGACCTACAACGGCAACGGCGGGTTCTGGGTGCTCGTAGGTCGAAGCGCCCGCTTCGACGGGAACGGCGTCGGAGCAGCGCTCCGACCTACGACGACGCGGCAAGGAGGTTCGGACCATGGGTCAGAGCCGCCGGCTTGTGATCGCCGCCTGCTGTGCGCTGGTCCTGGGGTGCCCGGCGCTGCTCGCGCAGCCGGTGCTGGAGGTTGACTTCGGGGAGCCAGGGCCGACCCGCCTCACCTACGGCAGCGAGTCGTTTCTCCAGGACGGCGCCTTCCGAGTCTGGGGGGCGGCCTTCCGCACGTGGGACGGGGAGCGCATCCAAGGCGACCTCGCCGGTGAGCAGCGGCGGTTCGAGCCGGAGGGGAAACGGCTCGTCCTCACCTATCCCTGGGGCGAAGTGCGTTGCTCGTACGGGGTGGAGCCGGAGCAACTGCGACTCGGCATCGAGGTGGAGAACCGCAGCCGGGCGGTCCTCACAGAGCTCGCCCTGTGCCCGCTGGAGACCGCCTTCCCTCAGCCGCCGCAGGGCTGGGTGCCGCACATGCCATACCGCGGGTTCAACCTCGGTTGGCCGACGATCAACACGGCCGCCTGCGAGAAGGCCACGGTGACGGTCTGCAACGAGGACGTCGGGCGGCCCTTGCAGGTTGGCTGGGCCGGTCGGGAGTCACTCGCAGCGAGGCCGCTGGTTGTGGCGACCGTCAGCGACTGGGCAGCGGAGCTGATCAACCCGCAGCTCTTCCGGCCCATTCATCCCGGTCAGACAGACCGCTTCGAGATCACCGTGCGCTTCGCCCCGGCCGGCGTCGAGCCAGTCGCGCCGGCGGCCGACCTGTGCGCGAGGTTCGCGCAGGAGCACCCATTCCGGCTGAAGTGGGAGGACCGACGGCCCATCGGGGCGCTGTTTCCCAGCTCCTCGGGCCTGGGCGCGCCGAGGAACCCCCGCGGGTGGTTCAACGACCGGGAAGCCGACTTCCTGAGTGAGGAGGGCCGCGCGGCCTTCCGCGAGCGTCTGCTGCAGTGGGGGCGGCAAAGTGTGGAGGTCATCAAGGGCGTGGGCGGCCAGGGGATGATCGTGTGGGACATCGAGGGCCAGGAGTACCCCCACGCGATCAGCTACCTGGGCGATCCGCGCTCGCTGCCGCCGGAGATGGAGCCGGTGGCGGATGAGTTCTTCCGGCTGTTCACCGCCGCCGGCCTGCGCACAGGCGTGTGTCTCCGACCGCAGCTTCCGGTGCGCGCCGCGTACGGCGACGGAGTGCATCAGATCGAGGTCGCCGACCCGCTGGCCAATCTGGACGCCAAGCTCACCCATGCGAAGCAGCGCTGGGGCTGCACCCTCTTCTACGTGGACAGCAACGGTGACCCCAATGTGCCGCTACCGGTCGGCGTCTTCCGGGAGCTCGCCTCCCGGCACCCCGACGTGCTCCTCATCCCCGAGCATGAGAACGCCGCTTACTACGCCTGCACCGCGCCGTACAGCGACTACGCCAACCTGAAGCAGTTGGGGACGCCGGCGTTCGTGCGGCGCATCTACCCCGAGGCCTTCTCGTTCCTCTACGTGGGCCACGGCGATCCGGCGGTCGCACGCCGGGAGTTGGTGGAGGCGGTTCGGCAGGGCGACATTCTGGTTGTGCATGGCTGGTATGCCGCGGACAGCCACGCCGCCATCCGAGAGATCTACGCCGAGGCCGCCAAGGCCCGA
>VGFB01000362.1 GCA_016869015.1 Armatimonadota bacterium | reverse complement strand
GAATGGGGGCACTACTGGTACCCCCGCGAGGGCGTGAGCCGGGAGCGGCGGGAGCTTCCCGTGGACTGGGCGAACCTGCAGCGACCGGGCTTCAGCGCGGACTACATCGACCAGCAGTACGAGCGCATCGACCTCGCCTTCGAGCGGGAGGACTGGGTGGCCTCGCCCGCAGCGGAGTCGCTCTACCGCAACAACCTGCCGCTGCTGGCCTACCTCGCGGGCAAGCCCGCGGCCTTCACCAGCAAGGACCACACCTTCCGCGCGGGGGAGACGGTCGAGAAGCAGCTCATCGTCATCAACAACTCGCGGGCGCCCGTCACGGCGGAGTGTGAGTGGACGGGTGCTCTCCCACAGGCGGTGACGGGTCGCCGAACCGTAACCGTGCCCACCGGGCGGCAGGAGCGCATCCCCCTGAGCTTCGCGCTGCCTGCGGACCTGGCAGCGGGGAGCTACGCGCTGAACGCTTCGGTGCGCTTCAGCCCGGGCGAGACGCAGGAGGACACGTTTGAGGTGCATGTCCTGCCGGCGGCTCCGACGGTGGGTCCGCTCGGCAAGGTGGGCCTGTTCGACCCCGGCGGCGAGACCGGCCAGCGGCTCGAGGAGCTGGGTGTCAGAGCCGACCCGGTGGAGGCCACGACCGACCTCGCGACCCATGACGTCCTCGTCATCGGTAAGGGTGCGCTGACCGCCGATGGCCCGGCGCCGGACCTCACGCGGGTGCGGGACGGGCTGAAGGTCATCGTGTTCGAGCAGACGGCCGAGACCTTGGAGAAGCGCCTGGGCTTTCGGGTGACGGAGTATGGGCTGCGGCAGGTCTTCCGGCGGGTGCCCGACAGCCCGCTTCTGGCGGGGCTCGACGAGACCTCCCTGCGCGACTGGCGCGGCGAGGCGACGCTGCTGCCCCCCCGGCTGCAGTACGACCCCAGTCCGCGCTTCGCGGGGGCGCCGACAGTGCGCTGGTGCGGGCTGGAGCAGACGCGCGTGTGGCGGTGCGGCTGCCGAGGGAACGTGGCCTCGGTGCTGATCGAGAAGCCCGCGCGCGGCGACTTCCTGCCGATCCTCGACGGGGGGTACAGCCTCCAGTACAGCCCCCTGATGGAGTACCGCGAGGGGAAGGGGCTGGTGCTGTTCTGCCAGATGGATGTGACCGGGCGCACGGAGACCGATCCCGCGGCCGAGCGGCTGCTGTCCAACATCCTGAGGCACGTGGCTGCGTGGAAGCCCACGCCGCGTCGCGAGGCGGTCTACGCGGGCGATGAGGCCGGGCGGCGGCAGCTCGAAGCAGCGGGTGTCACGCCGCGCGCCTTCGAGGGGAGGCTGTCGGCCGATCAGGTGCTGATCGTCGGTCCGGGTGGCGCGAAGGCCGTGGCCGGGGCGGCCCCGGCCTTCGCCAAGGGCGGCGGCCGCCTGCTGGCCCTCGGCCTCGGCGAGGACGAGGCGAACGCCTGCCTGCCGACGCGGGTCGAGATGACGGCTGCCGAGCACATCGCGGCGTACTTTGAGCCGCCCGAGGCCGCCTCACCGCTGGCGGGGATCGGCCCGGCGGACGCACACAACCGCGCGCCGCGGGAGCTCCCTCTGGTCACCTCCGGCGCGGAGATCACCGGCAACGGCGTTCTGGCGCAACTGCCGGGGACCGACGTTGTGCTCTGCCAACTCGCCCCGCAGGCCATCAGCCCCGCGCACGCCGAGATGCCCTCGCTCACGATCGACGCCGCGGAGGCCTTCGAGGGCACGCAGAGCGCGCTGGTGACGCTGGGAGTCATCTCCGAGGCCGGGGTGCAGTTCGGCCAGGGGGTGAAGTTCGCGCCGGAAGTGGGGAAGACGTACACGCTGGCCGCGTTCGTGAGGCCCGAGGGCGGGCCCATCACGGCGCACCTGGAGGTCGAGCGCGCCGGTCGGCCCTGGGACCGCGCGGTGCGAGCCCCGGATGTCGAGTTGCCGGCGGGGGAGTGGACCGACTTACACGTCAGCTTCCGCTGCGAGCAGCCCTTCCCCGAGGGCTGGCAGGCCTACCTTGGCAGCGCGCAGCCCGGCGGACGGTTTCGCGTCGACGCCTTCCGGCTGTACGAGGGCGAGTACGTGCCCTGGCAGGCCGAAGGCGGCCCGCCGAACCTCTTCGCGAACCCAGGCTTCGAGGCGGGCCAGGACCCCTACTACTTCCAGTTCCGGGAGCAACAGAACCTGCGGCGCACCTACCGCCGCGCCTCCTTCATGCTGACGCGTCTGCTGGCCAACCTGGGCGTCGCGGGTGAGACCGCGCTGCTCGCTCGGTTCGGCACGCCGGCCTCCGGCCTTCCGGAGCCGTCCGTCGCGCGCAACGGCGACTTCAGCTTCGACGCCGATGCCGACGGGATGCCCGATGAGTGGCAGTTCTCGCCGAGTTCGGCCGAATCAGCCTGCGCCCGCGAGGCCCTCGGCGACGGCTGGGCGCTGCGCATGGACCTGACGGGGCTCGGCGGCAAGGACCGGGCCAGCGTCATGCTCGCCCAGCACAACGTGCCGATCCTGGCCGGCCAGTGGTACCGCCTCTCGCTGAGAGCACGCGCCGAAGGCCTCAACGGCGGGCGCGTCATCGCCACCGTCACCAACACGAAGGTCTGGCGCGCCTTCTTCGACTATCAGTACTTCGCGCCCACCGAGGAATGGAAGACCTTCCGTTTCCTGGTGCAGGCCAACGACGGCGCCGAGACCGACACGCGCTTCCAGATCTGGCACGAGAACCTGGGCAGCGTCTGGCTTGCCGACGTGGCCCTCGAGCCCGTCCCGCCGCCCACCGAGGGCCGCTGGCTGAACGGGCTCTACGTCGATCAGCCGGTCGAGTGGGATGATCCGTACCGCTTCTTCCGGTGGTGACGGCACGGCGAGGCAACCACAGAACACACGGAAGCGAAGGGCACGACAGGGCAAGGCAACAGACCCAAGGCACAGCACGACGAATTGGGTGAGGAGCAGTGGACCATGGCGACTGATGAGGGCCTGCCGGGGTACCTGAACCCGGCGCGGTCGGCGCGGGAGAGGGCGGAGGACCTGGTGGCGCGGATGACCGTCGAGGAGAAGGTCTCGCAGCTGGTGCACGAGGCCGCGGCCGTCGAGCGCCTGGGCATCCCGGCCTACAACTGGTGGAACGAATGCCTGCACGGAGTCGGGCGAGCGGGCATCGCGACGGTGTTCCCCCAGGCCATCGGCCTGGCAGCGACGTGGAACACCGATCTCATGCGGCGCGTCGCCGTGGCGATCAGCGACGAGGCGCGAGCCAAGCACCACGCGGCACTCGGGCCCGATGGCGCGTCGGAGTGGTACTTTGGGCTGACCTTCTGGTCGCCGAACATCAACATCTTCCGCGACCCGCGTTGGGGCCGGGGTCAGGAGACCTACGGCGAGGACCCGTACCTCACCGCGCGGATGGGGGTCGAGTTCGTGCGCGGACTGCAGGGCGACAACCCACGCCACCTGAAGCTGGTCGCGACGCCGAAGCACTACGCCGTCCACAGCGGCCCGGAGAAGGACCGCCACGGCTTCGATGCGCAGGTCAGCCAACGCGACCTGCGGGAGACATACCTTCCGGCATTCAGGGCGTGCGTGCAGGAGGCCGGGGCGGTCTCGATCATGTCGGCCTACAACCGGACCAACGGCGAGGTCTGTAGCGCGAGCCCGACGCTGTTGCAGAAGATCCTGCGAGACGAGTGGGGCTTCGACGGGTATGTCGTCTCGGACTGCGGCGCCATCGACGACATCGTGAGCGGACATCAGATCGTCGAGACGGCCGACGCCGCCGCGGCTCTCGCAGTGAGGGCCGGCTGCGATCTGAACTGCGGCTGTACGTACAAGGCGCTCACGATCGCCGTGCAGCGCGGGCTGGCCGCGGAGGCCGACCTCGACCGGTGCCTGCATCGCCTCTTCGAGGCGCGCATCCGTCTGGGGATGTTCGACCCCCCCGAGGAGGTCTCGCACGCGCAGATTCCCCTCTCGGTGAATGACTGCGTGGAGCACCGGGAGCTCGCCGTCGAGGCCGCCCGCCAGTCGGTCGTGTTGCTCAAGAACGAGGGCCGCCTGCTGCCGCTAGGGGCGGGGGCAAGCTCCCTGGCGGTGATCGGGCCGAACGCGGACGACGTGGAGGTGCTACTGGGCAACTACAACGGGACGCCCTCCAGAGCGGTGACGCCGCTGGACGGCATCCGGGCTCGGGCGGGGGAAGCTGTGACGGTCACGCACGTGCCGGGGTGCGGCCTCGTCGAGGCGATCGAGGGCGGGATCACCGAGGCCCGTGCCGCCGCCGCGGCGGCGGACGTGGCCGTGCTGGTGCTGGGGCTCTCGCCGCGCCTGGAGGGTGAGGAGGGCGAGACAAACCTGATCGATAAGTCGGGCGACCGGGTGGACCTCGGTCTGCCCGAGGCGCAGGAGCGGCTGTTGCGGGAGGTCGCGGCGGTCGGCAAGCCCGTGGTGCTGGTGGCGCTCAGCGGGAGTGCGGTGGCGATCCCGTGGGCGAGGGAGCATGTCGGCGCGATCGTGGCGACCTGGTACGAGGAAGCCGGAACCGCGCTGGCGGAGGTGCTGTTCGGCGACGTCAGTCCGGCGGGACGCTTGCCGGTGACCGTGTACGAGTCGGTCGAGGACCTACCGCCCTTCGAGTCCTACGACATGGCGGACCGGACGTACCGGTTCTTCCGGGGCACGCCGCTCTTCCCGTTCGGCTACGGCTTGAGCTACACGCGCTTCGAGTACCGGAATCTGCGGATCACCCCGACGACCGCAACGGCAGAGGGGCAGGTCGAGGTGTCGGTGGAGGTGACGAACGTCGGGGAGCGCGCCGGGGACGAGGTGGTGCAGCTGTACGTGACCGATGCCGAGGCCTCCGTGCCCGTGCCGATCCGCCAGTTGCAGGGCTTCCGGCGCGTCCGTCTGGAGCCCGGCGCGACGAAGACGGTCGCCTTCAGGCTTCAGCCCAGCCAACTCGTCTGCTACGCGGACGACGGCACGAGCATGGTCGAGCCCGGGCGCTTCCTGATCTCCGTGGGCGGAGGCCAACCCATCCCCGGCGGCTCAGCGGCCGAGTGCCTGACCGGCGAGCTCGAGGTCACCGGCTGACCCGCCCATCCGCCGGGAGGCGCCCCATGATCGTGCGCGATGGTCTGCGGAACGTTGGGGCTTTCCGACGCGAGGGCCGGGTGCTGCTCATCAACAGCGCCGGTCCGGAAGCCTTGGCGCGGGCGGGGATCGAGCCCCCCGA
>VGFB01000361.1 GCA_016869015.1 Armatimonadota bacterium | reverse complement strand
GCGCCGGCTCCGCCGCGGCTGATGTGGGCGCCGGCCACAGATGATCGTGCGTCGACCCGATCCACCATCCCGCGAGAGTCAGCAAGACAACGGCGCCGACGGCGGCGGCGATCTCGCGGCGCATCACCGATCCCTCCCTGGCTCCTCGCGCCTATGGGTACGGACAACGAGGCGGCGGGGATGTTCCCTCCCCGGGGAGGTCCTCGCCGCCGGTCGGTCCACGCTCCGAGTCGCCCCTCACCTCCCTGGCGCCAGCACCTCCAGCTCGGCAAGCTGGAAGCTGTAGCGCCCCTGGTCGGCGGGGTTCGCGCGCAACCGCGTCGCCAGTACGCGCACCCACCGCGCTCGTTGTGGCGCGAACGCGAAGCTCTGCGGGCCCTGGGGCAATGGGCAGTCGGCTCGCTCGGCGACGGTTGTCCACGTATGGCCGTCCAGGGACAGCTGGATCTTGACGGCGGCCGGGAACCCGTGGCCGGCGTGCTCGCCGTCGTCGCGCGGGTACAGGCGCACGCTGCCGATCAGGAGGCGGCTGCCAAGATCGACGCTGACGTGCTCCTCCCGGTCGTGTTCGAGCCGCGCGCTCGACCAGCCCGCGTTGCCGGTCGACCACTCCTGCGGGGCGGGAGTCACGCGCGTCTGCCCGTCCACCAGGCGAATGCGGTTCCAGTCCGAACGGGGCGGCCAGGCCGGATCGCGTTCGATGGAGCTGGAAGCGAGCACTGGACGGTGCAGGGCGAGGTTGCGCGACGCGATCGTCGCCGGGTCCACTTGCAGGCGGATCACCGTGTTCAACGGGCGCCAGACCTGGCCCCCTCGCAACGCCAGGCGCAAGCCGGTGTCATCCTGGGTCAGGTCAACGGGCGTCGCATCCGGCAAGAGCGCCGCGGCCGTGAAGCGCTTGCCGTCGGCGGGTGCAGGCAGCTCCAGGGCGCGTCCCGGCGGGGGGTTGAGCACGTGGAGATACTCGACGGCATCGTCGATCCTCCGCGTGGCAACCACCCCGTGTCGCAGCCCGGCCAGCGTCGAGCCCTCCGGGGTCGGGTAGGCGCGGCTCGCGTAGACATCGCGCAGCGATTCGCCGACCGGGGCGATGTGCGCGGCCAGTCCGGCAAACGCCTCGCGGACGTCCTTCTCCCAGAGCCCGTCCGCGTAGGGACTGGCGGCCCAGCAGACGCCGGGTCCCTCCGTGGCCGTTCCGGCCTGAAGCACTGTGTAGCGGAACATCTGCTCCGCGGTCAGGCGGGCCCGACCTCCCGCGGGCGGCGTGATGGTCGCCCAGTGATGTCCCTGCACGATGCCCACGCCTCGGCGGTAGGCCGGCCACGTCTCGACGTCGTAGTCGTCTTCGGCGCGGGTCATCCAAGGGTCAAACCACGACGGCCGCCAGATCTCCTTCATCCCCAGCTCGCAGGTCTCGTTCGGCCCGGCCAAGGCCATGAGAGGCAGGTCCGGCCGGCGCGACAGGATGGTCTCGCGCAGGCGGAGCCGGTCCAGCTTGCCGCGCCACGCCTCGTGGCCCGACAGGGAGAACTCGCTGTCGAAGCCCATGCCGATGAGGTCCTTGCCGTAGCGGTCGGTCAGCTCCGCGTAGGCCTCGTTGATGAAGTCGTTCCAGCGCCGGTAGTCCCCCTCAGGGTCGTTCCAGCCGAGGCGCTCTTGTTGCTCGTCGGAGAAGTCGTGCCCGTCGAGCGGGTGCGTGAACAGGACCGCGCCGATCTCTCTGGCCTTGAGGCCGGCGATCATCTCGCCGACGACGTCGCGGCGCGACGCGAATCCCGGTCCGCGCCACCGCTCGCTGGCTTCGCTCGGGTGCAGCATGGTTCCAAGCCCGTGGAAGTCGGTGAGGACGACATGATCGAAGCCGAGCGCAGCGATCTCGTCGCACACCCGGGGCACGTCGACCGCCTCGGCGAACTCGTCGATGGTCTGGGCCAACCGGCCGTCCGAGAAGAGAATGCCCGTGCCGCGCCCCGGGGCGGGGCCCGCCCAGTGGATGAAGAGACCCATGCGCTCCTGGAAGATGGGCCGGGCGCAAGCGTCCTCCCGGCTCGATGGCGAGGGCGGCGGAGCGGCCTCCGATCGGCCGGCGCGGTCGGGCCACATCGCCAACGCCACACCCGTCGTCAGCAACACGAACACGCTCTGACTCACCGCCAACCCCCAGCCACGAGTGATGTGCTCCGGCGCCGGGCGGGGCTCGGGGTGGCGCTCGCCCGCGCGGGTCCTCGCTCGCACGCCGCCCTCAACGCGGCCTCTCCAACAGGTCCGTCTCGTAGACCTGCCAGCCGGCGGCGGCGGGCGCCGCCACCAGGGTCTTGATCTCCCGCGCCCCGAACTCCAGCGCGACCCCTGCGCGTCCCCCCAGCATCACCGTGCACCGGGTCGGCCGGCCGAAGGTCTCCCGCAGCCGGATCGCCATCCCCTCCCCGTTCTCTGTCGGCTTGATGGTCTCGACGTCCACGTTGGCCTGGTCGGTCGCCGCCAGCGAGTACTCCGCCGGCAAGGTGCCGTGGACGCCGAAGCCCTCCCCGGGACTCCCGGTCCCGTGCCCCGGTTCGTGGAGCACCAGACACGGGCGGTTGAACTCCGCGGCGAGCCGCGGGATGCCTCCCTCTCGCCAGTCGCCGGTGTGGGGCACGATTGCGTACCGGAACACGTGCACCCCCTGGTCCGTGTACTCGTAGCTTTCCCCCGGCTGCACCTGCGCCGGGTCGTGGAAGGCGTAGATCGGGCTGCGAACGACGCTCATCCGCATCTCGCCGCCCAGCACATCAAACCCGTACTTGCAGTCGTTCAGCAGGGAAACCCCGTAGGCGACTCCCTCGAGGTCCCCCGACACATCCACCCAGCGCTGGCCCGGTTCCTCCTCGCCTGTCTGGGCGCGGGCTACCGCCCCGTAGGCGATCTCGGAAGTGGCCTCCGAGCCCTCGACCCGCGTCGGAACCCGCAGTTTCGCCATCCGGTGTCGTTCCTGCCAGTCGATCTCCGCCCGCACCTCCACCATGCGCCGTCCCTTGCTCAGGCTTATCTCTTGGATTAAGCAAGATGATCCCCAAGCCCCCCGCGCCCGCAGTGTCCATCGCAACGGACCCCACTCAAGCACCTCGGGCGCCCCGACCATCTCAAAGCGCCCGATCTCGTCTCGGAACGAGACAACGTCGTGGCTCCACGTGTCGCTGGGGTCGCCCAGAACCACGATGCCACCGCAGCCGACAGAAGTGGGAACCAGACCTGTGGCCGGGTCCCGGATCTCCTCGATCCACGCGTCGCCGGAACCAAGTTTCACGTGCAACAGCCCGTTGTCCATCTCCCACGCCTCGGTGGGCCGATCTTTCGAGCATGCCTCGCCTTCCGCGGGGCCGATGCGAAGTGCACGATAGCCGCAGGCTGGAATACTTGTGTTTACCAATAAGTTGGCAGACCTCCCACCTCCGCTCCAATTGGAATCCAATATCTGTGTTTCAACCGGCGCTCCATCGTGGGTAGTCACCGTCAGCCCGCGTGCGCCCTCGCGCCAGTTCACCTCCGCTTCTGTGACCCCGCCTCTCTCCCACCCCAACGGGTTGAACGCGACCAGTGTCTGGGCCGGGCCGGGGGCCTCCACCCTTGCGGCCACAAGCCGCGTCGCGGCCAGCGCCATCGAGTGGCACTCGTCGATGGTGAGCTGGTTCTCTCGGAGGGTGTCTTCACACGCCGCGCGGATGGACGTGCCGGCCAGAATGTCGTGGAACTGATTGAAGAGCACCGTCTCCCAGCATTCCCTCAACCGGGCCCTCGGGGGAGCGGCCCCGGCCAGGACTTCGGCGAGGCAACTCCACTGTTCGGCGTCCTGAAGCGCCCCTTCAGCTCGTCGGTTCAGCGCCTTGATGGCAGCGACGGCCGTGTAGCACCCTCGCGCGTGATGTTGGAGTTCATCGCGCACCACGGGCCAGTTGCCCTCCTCGGCCTGGACGGCCTCGAAGAAGGCCTCTGGGTGGCTGAAGCGGACCTCCGGTAGGTCGGGGGCGCCTACCAGTCGCAGGATCGACGCGATGTTGGCGCGTGTGGGCCCTCCGCCGTGGTTTCCGACCCCATAGAAGGCCATCTCGTCCCGGTTCTCGGCCGCGACTACCCCGGCTGCCTCGCGGACCCGCCGCTCAATGTCGTCGGGGCCGGTGTTATAGTGCCCCACGGGACGTGAGGTGAGGGTCCGGGTCCCGTCCGGACCCTCCCACCAGAAGAGGCCGGACGGCAGCGCCTTCTCGTGGGGCCCAGGACGGAAGAAAACATAGTACTTTTGACCCAATCCATGGAGCAGTTGAGTGAGGGTCCAGGGGTGCCCGAACGTATCGACATTGTACCCAACTCGGCAGTCCACCTCGAGCTCATCGCGGACGTACGATAGGCCGACGAGTCCCTGCCTGACCAGACTCTCCCCCGAAGGGATGTTGCAGTCCGGCTCTACCCACCAGCCCCCGACTACCACCCACCTGCCCTCGGCCGCGCGACGCCGGATGCGCTCGAAGACCTCTGGTGCCGTCTCCTGGATCCATCGGTATCCCGCGGCTGTGCTGCAGCAGAACACGAAGGAGTCCGTCTCCTCCATCCGCTCGAGCGCCGACAGGCAGGTGTCCAGCGTCTCTTGGCGCCCCTCAGCAGCTGTCCACAGCCATACTGGATCGATGTGAGCGTTTCCGACCATGTGTATGGATCGTCTGGCCATCTCGAGTCACCCCATTGGGGATGCGGCGGAGCATCTCTGCTCCGCCGCGGTTCGTGGCCTGGACACTTGGCACTTGATGTGCGCTGTCCGCCAGTCGTGATCTACACCAACTCACCGTATCTGGACACCGGAGGATCGAAGACCTGGACCAGACGATCTAGGTCCTCGGCGCTATGGTACCATACCTGGATGGTTCCCCCCCGCTTCCTCGCCTTGACCCGGACCTTCGTCCCGATCGCGCGCTGAAGCCTCTCCTCGATCTCAGCGAGGTTCGGGTCGTCCATCATCCTGACGTGGGACTCGCGATCGCGCTTCGTGGGCTCGACGCCCGCAGCCTGCTGCGGGGTCACCAGTCTCCTCACGTGTTCCTCGGTCTCGCGCACCGTTAGGCCGCTATCGACCACGTGCCTGGCCACCTCTTCGATCATCTGAGCGTCCTTCCCCACTCCAAGCAGCGCCCTTCCGTGTCCCTCGCTGATCTCACCACTCTCCACTGCCTTCTGCACGGCCTCTGGGAGGTCGAGAAGCCGCAGCGT
>VGFB01000360.1 GCA_016869015.1 Armatimonadota bacterium | reverse complement strand
AACGCCAGCTTCGCCCAGGCGGTCGCCAGCATCAGCGACCGGCTGCCGGGCGTGAAGGCGATCGCGACCCACCTGCCGATCGGGCAGGCCGAGACCTTCGGCGGGATGGTCGACCTGCTCGCGAACAAGGCGCTCGTTGGCCCCGCGCGTGACGCGACGGAGCAGGACGTGCCCGCGGAGATGGCGGAGGCCGTGGAGGAGGCGCGGATGGCGCTCATCGAGGAGATCGCCGCCAGCGACGATGAGCTGATGGAGCGGTACCTCGAGGAGCAGGAGATCTCAGCGGAGGAACTGCGCGCAGCTCTCGGCAAGGCGATTCTCGCAGGCGAGCTGCTGCCGGTGGTCCCGACCGCCGCGTATCAGGGCGAGGGGGCCGGCGCGCTGCTGGACCTGATCGTCAGCGTGCTGCCCTCGCCGGCGGGTCGCGAGTGGGAGACGGTCGAGGCGTCGGGCGAGGAGGGGGTGCGCGTCTGCGCCTCCGACGCGCCGACGGCCGGGGTCATCTTCAAGACGATGAGCGACCCGTACGTCGGGCGGATCAGCTTCCTGCGCGCCGTCTCGGGCGTCCTGCCGGTGGACGGGATCGTCACGTGTGTCGAGACGGGGGAGCGTGAGAAGCTGAGCGGGCTGTCGTTCATGCAGGGCAAAGAAGCCAAGCCCGCCGCTGAGCTCGTGGCGGGGGACCTGGGTTGCGTCACCAAGCTCGGCAGCGCGCTGACGCGTCATCACCTGTGCGACCCGAAGTCGCCGCTGCGGCTGCAGCTCCCGGAGCTCCCGGAGGCGATGTACTCGGCCAGCGCGCGGGCGGCCGCCAAGGCGGATGAGGACAAGCTCTCGGTGGCGATGAGCCGTTACGGCGAAGAGGATATCAGCTTCCGGGCCGAGCGCAACACCGAGACCGGTGAGATGGTCATCACCGGGATGGGCGGCATGCATCTGCAGATCGCGGTGGAGCGCATCAAGCGGAAGTTCGGGGCCGAGATCGAGCTGGGGACGCCGAAGATCCCGTACCGGGAGACGTTCAAGTCCTCGATCCGCGTTCAGGGCCGCCACCGGAAGCAGACCGGCGGCCGAGGCCAGTTCGGGGACGTGTGGATCCGCGTGGAACCGCGCGAGCGGGGGACCGGCTTCGAGTTCGTCGATGAGGTGAAGGGCGGATCGGTGCCCCGGAACTTCATCCCGGCGGTCGAGAAGGGCGTCCGGGAGGCGACGTCGCGCGGCCGGCTGGCCGGCTTCCCGGTGGTGGACGTCCGGGCCATCCTCGACGATGGCAGCTCGCACCCCGTGGACTCGTCGGACATCGCCTTCCGCACGGCCGGCCGCATCGCCTTCGACACGGCCATGGAGAAGGCGCAGATGGCGATGCTCGAGCCGATCATGGAGATCCAGGTCATCACGCCCGAGGAGCAGGTCGGGGACGTCATGTCCGACCTGAACGGCCGCCGAGGCCGCGTGCTGGGCATGGAGCCCCGGGGTTCGGTCACCGTGGTGAACGCGCAGGTGCCGCTGGGTGAACTGAGCACGCTGGAAGCGGATCTGCGGTCGATGACCCAGGGCCGCGCCTCGTACTCCCAACGGTTCAGCCACTACGAGGAGTTGCCGACCCATCTGGCCGAGCGGCTGGCCGCTCAGGCCAAGGAAGAGCCGAAGGAGTAATCGCCGCCGAGCGTCGTCGGCGCAGGAGCTCAAACGATGATCCAGCCTTTGACTCGCCTCAAGGTCGCCGACAACAGCGGCGTGCAGGAGATCATGTGCATCAAGGTCATGGGGCGCGGCGTGACGCGCATCGGCACGCTGGGGGATGAGATCGTGGCGTCGGCGAAGCGCGTGGCGCCGAACAGCAACATCCCCAAGGGCAGCGTCGTCCGCGCCGTCATCGTGCGCACCCGGGACACCGTGTCGCGGCCCGACGGCTCATCCATTCGCTTCGACGACAACGCGGCGGTGATCATCAACGCCCAGAAGGAGCCCGTCTGCACGCGGGTCTTCGGGCCGGTGGCCCGCGAGTTGCGCGCGCGGGCGCACATGAAGATCATCTCGCTGGCGCCCGAGGTTCTCTGAATCGGCTGCGGCGCCGGCCGGCGCCGAGGGAGTCCGCTCATGCCTACCGTGAAGCTGCCCGTGAAGAAGGGCGACCAGGTTCAGATCATTACGGGCAAGGACCGCTCCAAGCGCGGCCGAGTCCGTCGCGGACGCGTCCTGCAGGTGCGCCCGGACGAGGGCCGGCTGGTCGTCGAGGGCGTGAACATGCAGAAGAAGGCCCAACGCCAGTCCCAGAAGATCCGCCAGGGCGGCGTGATCGAGAAGCCGGGCCCGATCCACGTCTCGAACGTCATGCTGGTCTGCCCGAACTGCGACAGCCCGACTCGGGCGCAGCGGGTGCAGCGCGACGAGGGTCGCCGCGTGCGGGTTTGCCGCAAGTGCAAGAAGGACATCGATACGGACTGAGCAGCGAGCACTGAGTGTTGAGCAGACGGCGACGATCAGAGCGCTAGATAGGAAGAGCATCGATGGCTGCCGAGAGCGCCCCGCCCCAAGCGAAGCCGAGACTGCAGGACCGGTACGAGGCCGAGATCCGTCCGGCGCTGATGAAGCAGTTCGGCTACACGAACATCTGGGAAGTCCCACGCCTGGTGAAGGTCTCCGTGAACATGGGCGTGTCCGACGGCAAAGAGGACATCAAGAACCTCGAGCAGGCGATCCGCGAGCTGGCGATGATCATCGGCCAGAAGGCCGCCATCACGCGCGCCCGCAAGTCGATCGCCGCCTTCGGCCTCCGGGTGGGCATGCCGGTCGGCTGCAAGGCGACGCTGCGGGGCCGGCGGATGTATGAGTTCGTCGACCGCCTGCTGAACGTCTGCCTGCCGCGTATCCGTGACTTCCGGGGCCTCTCGCCCCACGCCTTCGACGGGCGCGGCAGCTACACGATCGGCATTAAGGACCATCTGGTCTTCCCCGAGCTCGGCTATGATGACGTGGCCAAGACGCGGGGGATGGACATCACGATCGTGACGACCGCCAAGTCCGACGAGGAAGCGGCGGCCCTGCTTCGCGAGATGGGCCTGCCCCTGGCGGCCGCCTAGAGCGGCGACGCCGCTGCCGTGCGCAGGAGGCGCGTTTGATGGCCAAGAAATCGTGGATTGCCAAGTGCAAGCGACGGCCGAAGTTCGCGGTCCGCAGCTACAACCGGTGTCAGATCTGCGGCCGGTCGCGCGGCTACATGCGCCGGTTCGGCATGTGCCGCATCTGCTTCCGTGAGCACGCCCATCGGGGCGAGATCCCGGGCGTGACGAAGTCGAGCTGGTAGGTGGGGACGCCCCGCGAACGGGGAACGCCTGGGTCGAGGTCGCTCGCTCGGGCCGATGCTGGTCCAGTGCCTTTCAGGAGGGGTCTGATGGCTGCTATCACCGACCCGATCGCCGATATGCTTACTCGCCTGCGCAATGCCAACGCAGCGAGACACGCCAACGTCGAGATCCCGGCGTCCAAGCTGAAGGTTGAGATCGCGAAGATCCTCCACGAGGAGGGCTTCATTCGCGGCTTCCAGCTGGTAGGCAAGGGCAAGACGCTCCGGATCCGGCTGAAGTACACGGCCGACCGCCAACCGGTGCTCAACGGCCTCAAGCGGGTCAGCAAGCCCGGCTGCCGCGTCTACGTCGGGCGGGACCAGCTCCCGCGCGTGTTGGGCGGGCTGGGCGTCGCCATCGTCTCGACCAGTTCCGGCATCATGACCGCCTCCAAGGCGCGCAAGGTCGATGGTCGGGGCATTGGCGGCGAGGTGCTGGCCTACGTGTGGTAGGTCGTTCGAGAGCCAAGAAGGAGCAGGACCATGTCGCGCATAGGTCTCATGCCGATTCCGCTTCCCAAGGGCGTGACGGTCACGGTGGATGACGCCAATGTGGTCGCCTGCAAGGGGCCCACGGGTTTGGCGCTGTCGCGGCCCATTCACCGGGACATGACGCTGGAGATCCATGACGACCATCTCCTGGTGAAGCGCCCCAGCGACCAGCGCGAGCACCGGGCCCTCCACGGCCTGACCCGTTCGCTGGTTGCCAACATGGTCACGGGCGTCACCACGGGCTTCGAGAAGCGGCTGGAGGTGTTCGGGCTGGGCTATCGGGCCGAGTTGGACGGCAGGACTCTGGTCCTGCAGGTCGGCTACTCGCACCCCTGCCGCATCCCGATCCCTGACGATCTGGACATTCAGTTGGAGCAAAACCGGATCATCGTCCGCGGGGCGGATCGGGAGCGGGTCGGCCAGCTCGCCGCCAACATTCGCAAGCTGCGGAAGATGTCGGTGTACCGCCCCCGCGGCACGGACCTGCGCGGGATTCGCTACGTGGGCGAGAAGATCCGGTTCAAGGCCGGCAAGGCCGGTAAGGTCGGCGGTTAGCGCCGCCTCGAGGGGCGTCGGGCCCGGTGGGGTCCGGAGGCTCCGGAGCTGCGGAGAAGTGCGATGAGCCTCGAGATCAACCGACGAGATGCCAGAAGGAAGCGGCAGGTGTCCGGGCGCCGGAAGGTCCGTGGAACCGCCGAACGACCTCGCCTCTGTGTGTTCCGATCTGCCCGACACATGACGCTGCAGATCATCAACGATGAGGACGGTCGGACGCTGGCGGCCGCGTCGACGATGGAGCCGGAGGTGCTGGGGTCGCTGACCTCCGCAGGCAACATCTCGGCCGCGCAAGCCGCCGGGAAGGCGATCGCGGAGCGAGCGAAGTCCGCGAACGTCACCCGCGTCGTCTTCGACCGCGCGGGGTTCCCATACCACGGGCGCGTGAAGGCGGTTGCCGACGCGGCGCGCGAGGCGGGGCTGGACTTCTGAGACCGCGACCGTACCTGCTGACGAAGTGAACCACTGCTCGCCGTCCTGCGTATACGTCGTGGGTCGGGGCGGGGAGGGGAGCCGAGGAATGACTCAGGAGCCGCCAGTGCTGCGGATCACACTGAACAAGAGCCTCATCGGCAACTGCCCGAAGGTCCGCAAGACGGCTGCGGCGCTGGGTCTCCGGCGCCCTGGACAGACCGTGGTGCGGCCCGCCAACGACTCGGTGCGGGGGATGGCTCGTGCCATCCGGCACCTGGTCACGGTTGAGGAGAACTGACCCGGCGGGCCGTCCGCTCACCGGAGCAAGAGTGGGGAGTCCACACGATGAACCTCGGAAGCGTCAGGCGACCGGCAGGCATGCGGAAGCAGCGCAAGCGCGTCGGCCGTGGCCAAGGCAGCGGCTGGGGCAAGA
>VGFB01000359.1 GCA_016869015.1 Armatimonadota bacterium | reverse complement strand
CCGAGCGGCTGCGGCGCGAACGGCAGCGCGCGGAGAAGGCCGTGCGGGACGAGTTCGAGGCGCGAATCGCGGAGCTGGAGGCCTCCCAGGAGGAGGCTCAGCAGGTGCGCAACGATGCGGAGACGCTCTCTGGAGCGCTGAAGCAGGCCGAGCGACGCGCGCTGGTCGCCGAGCGGCTGCTGGCGAAGGGCGCGAAGCTGCCTTCCCCCTACCTCGGTCTCATCGACGGTGACGACCCCGAGGCGGTCGACGCCGCCATCGACGCTGCGCAGGAGCAGTGGTCCGCCGATCTGCGGCGTTTCGCCCAGCCGCGGACGGACATCGGCGCGCCGGTTAAGGCGGCCGCTCAGGTGAGCCGTCCCACGAGGGTCGATGAGGGCCTCGCCGAGCGCATGCGCCGCGGCGAGACCGAGGCCTTCCGCGAGTACCGGGCGATGCGAACGTAACGGAACGACACGGTACGGAACGAAAAAGGGAAGAATATAAGTTTTGAAGAACGGAGAAGAAGGTATGTCCTGAGAACGGTCCTGTCGCCCGCGAGCGCGGGCGACAGGACCGTTCTCAGGACGCTTTCCGTTGCCTTCTTCCGCCTCTCTTTCCCTCTTCCATTCTTCCCTCTTTCGTTCCGTGCCGCACCAACCCACCAAGGAGAGACCCCCATGCCGGTTACCACCACCTCGACGCTTGAGGATATCATCCCGACGATCATTGCTGAGGCGATGCACACGATCCGCGCCAACGCGCTATTCGCGCCGGGCGGCATCGGCGAGAAGTGGCTGCAGGTGCGCAGCCTCGAGGGCGCGCCGGGCAAGACGATGGACTTCCCGACCTTCAGCCAGTTCACCGCCTACGAAGTGGATGAGGGCGTAGACTACGACACGCCGGAGGCCCTGAGCGCGAGCAAAGTCAGCCTGACGGCCACCGAGAAGATCGCCATGACCACGATCTCGGACCTGGCGCTGGAGAGCGCGCGCGACGACGTGGCGCGGGAGGCGGGCCGCGAGCTCGGCTTGGCGATGGCGGCGAAGGTCGATGCCGACGTGATGGCGCTCTTCAGCGGCCTCACGACGACCGTCGGCAGCACGGGCGTGGACTGCTCGTACCAGAACGTCCTGGACGCGATCAACGCCCTCTCGGCGGCCTCGGCCCCCAGCCCCTACCTGTGCGTCCTGCACCCGCAGCAGTGGTACGACCTGCTGACCGAGGCGAGCTCGCCCCTGACCGCGAGCACCGGCTACGGGCGGATGGCGGAGGAGGTCGGCTACAACTACTTCGTGGCGCAGCTGTACGGAACGCAGGTGGTCGTGCATCCGAGCTGCCCGCTGGTGAGCGAGGACGCCGACCGCGCCGGCGCCGTGCTGTCGGACCGGGCCTTGGGCTTCCTGTGGAAGTGGCGGCCGCGCATCGCCTACGAGCGCGACGAATCCCTCCGCGCCTACGAGGTCGTCATGACGGCCTGCTACGCGGTCGCGGAGCTCGACGGCACGATGGGTATCGCTGTCGTCACCGACGCGTGAGGACGGCGGGGTTAGAGGCAGGGGAACGGCGGGGTTAGAGGCAGGGGGACGGCGGGGTAGAGCGAGGGCAGAGGCGGGGCGAGGCTACGGCTCAAGGGCCCGGACGAGGCCATCCAGCATGCGGACGACTTCACGGATGCTGGAGACCAGACGGTGCGAGTCCTGCGGAGCGATGAAGCCGATCCGGGAGGCGATGATTGCCTGCGTCTCCAGTTCGCCCGCCGACCCCCGAGCGATGCATGCGAAGTGCCGGTAGTCCTTGCGGGAGCCTCGCCCGTAGCCTTCCGCCAAGTTCGAGGGCATCGAGGCTGCAGCCCGGCGCATCTGCGCGCTCAAGCCCAGACGTTCAGCCGCGGGGAAGCGCGCAGTGCAACCGTAGACATCCTCGCACAGCTCAATCGCCCGCTGCCACACCTTGAGTTGCTTGACGTCCCGGCTCACGGCGGCGGTCTCCTTGCGTGCCGGCGGCCCGAGTGCGTATTGGCCCCGTTCCCCGCCGGCCCGCCTGCTGCCTCCGTCGTCCCTGCCTTCGTCCCTGCCTCTGTCCCTGCCTTCGTCCCTGCTTCTGTCCCTGCCTTCGTCCCTGCTTCTGTCCCTGCCTTCGTCCCTGCTTCTGTCCCTGCCTTCGTCCCTGCCGTACCCCCCGTCTCTCCCCTATCCCAGGAGGCACACGCATGGCCGAGCCGATCATCGACGCAACCCTTGCCGGTGAGAACGCGAACGCCTATGTCGCTCTGGCTGCCGCCGACGCCTACTTCGCCGATACGCTGGAGGGCCGGGAGTGGCTGGGGTTCGGGCGGGAGGACCGCGCCCGGGCGCTCCTATCGGCGACCCGGAAGATCGACGAGGAGTTCCGGTACTACGGGCGGCCGCATGACACCGTGACGCCGCAGGCGCTTAAGTTCCCTCGCGACGGAGACTACGACTCCTCGGGCGCCCTGCGAATCCCCGACGGCATCCGGTACGCGACCTGCGAGCTGGCGCTGCACCTGCTCTGCGCCGAGAAGCAGCCGGACCTGCTCGACCGCGAGCGGCTGCAGGAGCAGGGCGTGCGTCGACTGAGCGTCGACGGGGTCGCTGAGCAGTACCGGCCCGGCGTCTGGGACAACATCCCTCGCCGGGTCCGGAAGCTGTTGCGGCCCTTCATCGACGCGGGCGGCCGCACCGTCGTCGAGTAGTGGCACCGGCGTCTCGCCGGTGAACGCCCCCGGTCGCAGGAAGGAGCCCCTCGCATGGTCCCCTACCGAGGCGTAGAGACCAAGATCCACGAGCCCGTCGCGCAGCCCGTGCCGGGTTCGCCCGTGCCCGGGGAGCGGACCGCGCGCGATGGCGTCCGCGTGCTGGAGTGTTGGGGCTACCTGCGGCTGCTGAAGGCGAAGCTGGAGGACACCCCCCTCGGCCAGGGCGGGCGGCAGATCCACCGTTGGCGCGGGCAGCTACCCGACGAGGTGGAGCCTCAGCCCGGCTGGACCGTCGAGATCGGGGAGCAGCGGTATCAGGTGCTCGTTGCGGTCTGGATGTTCGGCCGTACCTGGCGCCTGGATCTGGAGCGGACGGAGTAGCGACGGGTCCGCGGACTTCCGCCCCGTAGAACGACGCGAGGGAAGCGGATCGACCTGCCGCTTCCCCCTCGACGAGGCTTCACGATCGAGCTGTTGGTGACAGCACGATAGCCGGCGAGTGTGAAGCGCGCGTGAAGCGCTCGCGAGAGGTGTGCGAAGCGCCCGAAAACCGCGAGCCCCGCCGGGGATGGCGGGGCTCGGGCGAAACGGGGAGAAGGGGCTTGGGGGCCGGTGCGGCCCGCGAAAAGCCACCTCTAGCCTCCCGGGGCATCTCCGCTGCCGGAAGGTTGTGCCCCCTGCTTGGGGCCTTCCGTCTGCATCTGCTCGAACTTCGCCTTGGCGTCCGTGGGCATCTCTGTGCCGGTGTTCGCCTTCGGCTTCAGCACGGTGAAGTAGCCGATCGCGGCCACGATCGCGAGCACCAGCACGATCACGATCACCATTACGGCGGGCGACAGTTGCTGCTTCATTGCTGGGTATTCCTCCGCGTTACTCGGCATTCAGGCTCTACAGCGCTCGGCAACCTCCGCCGAGCGGTGGTGGGCTACATCCCGCCCCAGAAAGCAAGCGCGCAGTTGCCGCCGGTCGAGGTCGGGCTGGCGCCTGCGGCCGTTAGGATGTTGCGTCCGTTCTGCCACTTGCCGTGGCCATCCACGTAGGCCAGGTTGGAGCCGCCGTTGTGGCGCGTGTTGTCGTCGCTCGCGCCCCAGTTGGTGTAGTTGCAGCTGACCTCCCAGCCGCACTTGCCCGCGTGGGACATGCGGTAGGTGTTCCAGCAGACGTCGAGGTTCTGGGCGTCACCCAGGAGCATCGTCTCCGCCGGCGTCTTCAGCTCTCCGAGCTTCCGAATGCCGCGCCAGGTGCGCGGGATGCGGTAGTTGATGCCGTACCCGCACCGCGGCACGCTGATCGACCACCAGGTATTGCCCCCCGGCGGCGCAGCCAGAGTGCCCATCCTGACATTCCACGACAGGCTCGGGCATTCCCACATCTGCACGTTCTTGGTGTAGGGCCCAAGCTGGTCCCAGATCATGGGGAACATGGTCCCCGAGGGCGGGGTCGCCCAGTCATATGCTTGCGGGGCGCGCTCGTCGTAGTCCTGCGCGTACATCAGCCAACCCAACGCCAACTGCTTCACATTCGATAGACAGCTCGTCTGCCTGGCCTTCTCCCGCGCGCGGGCGAAGACGGGGAACAGGATCGCCGCCAGGATGGCGATGATCGCAATGACCACCAACAACTCGATCAGGGTGAAGCCGCGGCGCTTCATGGGTCGTGCCTCCGTATCAGGAGATGGTATTGGCTCAACGCAATGCCCATTCGCCGGTGTGAGCAGAATCACCTTCTGACTCCTCAACGATTCCTGGGCCCACCCCCCGGCCGGCGCGCAGCTAGGAGTGACGGCATGTCAGCGACGACGGATTTCGTGCATGACGAGGAGATCGTGCTGGCCGTGATCGCGCAGCTCGATGCGAACCTCCCGGCGCTCTGGACGAGCGGCAGCAGCCCGATCCTGCGGCTGGGGTGCTGCCAGTTCGGCGACCTGCGAGATGAGCCGCTGCCGGCCGGGAAGCACTGGCGCGACCTCTGCCCGGCGATCTACGTGCGGCTCAACCGCAGCGAGCGCACCGCGGAGCGCTGCGGGCTCGGGGGCAAGGAGGCCCAGATCGTCCCTCTGCGCCTGGTCCACGTGCGGACGCGCGAGCAGTGCCTCCCCCTGGACGGCGCCAGGATGCCGCTGCCGCCCGCCCGAGCACGCCCCCGTTACGCGAAGACCATCAGCCAGGCGCTCTTCTCCAACCGCGACCTGGGCAATCCCACGCTCACCACCGCGGACGCCTCGGCCCGGGTCGTCGAGCTCCGGCCGAAGGCCGTGCTCTACGAGGAGGACCTGGGAGACGTGCACTTCGCCACGGTTCACGGCCTGGTGGCGCTGGGGATCGACTTCGAGGTCCTCGTCCGAACGCAGTGAACGGCAGTGCTGAGCGCGAAGTGATCAGTGAGAAGCGGAAGGCGCGGGACACCTCCCCTTCCGAAGTGCTGAGCGCGAAGTGATCAGTGAGAAGCGGAAGGCGCGGGACACCTCCCCTTCCGAAGTGCTGAGCGCGAAGTGATCAGTGAGAAGCGGAAGGCGCGGGACACCTCCCCTTCCGAAGTGCTGAG
>VGFB01000358.1 GCA_016869015.1 Armatimonadota bacterium | reverse complement strand
GGGAAGTGGAGACCGTCGATCTGAGTGAGGTCGGGGGTCATGGACGAGCTGGACATCCCGCGGGACTGGTGGGAGGACTTCGAGGCGGCGCGACGGCGGCCGCTGGCGACGCGCATTCGGTACTCCTTCATTCACACCTACAAGCCCGTGCTCGATGATGCGCGCTTCCGGGCCTGGGATACGATGGAGGAGTATCGGCAGTGGTGCGAGGAGAACCTCCCTGACTGGTTGGGCTATGGGCGCGTTTGAGTATCGGCAGGCGGAGGAGATCCGCGACGCCTTCACGCGGTACGGGGTCCGCTACCTGTTCATCGGTAAGTCCGGCGCGATTCTGCTCGGGTACGCGGATACGACGCAGGACGTCGATCTGTTCGTGGAGCGCTCGGCCGAGAACGGAGCGGCGCTGGTGGCGGCGCTCAGGGAGTTGGGGTTCGGGCTGACGGAGACGGAGGTCGCTGCGATCCTGCGGGGCAAGGACTTCGTGCAGCTGAGGCACGGTCCGTTTGACGTGGACCTCGTCTACGCGCCGGATGGGATCGAGACGTTCGAGGAGGCCTGGGAGCGGCATGTGGTCGTTGAGGGCTTCCCGGTGTGCCACCTCGACGACATCATTCGCAGCAAGGAGGCCACCGGTCGCCGCAAGGACATCGAGTCACTGCCTCGGCTCCGCGCCTTCCGTGAGTACCTCCGCCGGCGCGCGTAACCCCGATCACTGAGTCATGGCGGCGCACACGGCCCGGACCTGCTCCACGTCGCGCTTGATCTGCGCGATGAGTTCGTCGCGGTTGGCGAACTCCTGGATGGGCCGGAGACGCTCGAGCAGGGCGACGGCGAGCTCCGAACCGTAGAGATCCCCCCCGAAGTCCAGCAGGTGCACCTCGACCCGGGTCTCCTCGATGCCGAAGGTCGGCGAAGGACCGAGGCTGATGGCCGCCGGGCGAGCTGCGGACTCACCAGCCAGGAGCGCCGCGGCGGCGTAGACGCCGTCGGCCGGCAGGAGCTTCTCGGGTGGCAGATCGAGGTTGGCGGTGGGCGCCTGGAGGTCGGCTCCGAGGCCGCGGCCGCGCACAACCGTGCCGGTCAGCGAATACGGCCGGCCCAGCATCGCGTTCGCCGGGGCCAGATCGCCGTCGGTGAGGGCCTCGCGGATGGCGGTGCTGGACACCGAGTGGGCGCCCGCCGCCACCAGCGGCACAATGTCGACCTCGAAGCCGAGGCGGGTTCCCAGCTCGCGCATGCTGTCGGGCCCGGCTCCCGCGCCCGAGCCGAAGGTGTGCGAGGCGCCGATCGCGACGAAACGGGCGTCCAACTCCTCCAGCAGGATCCGGCGCGCAAACTCCTCGGGCGTCATCTGCCGCAGGTCGCGGTCGAAGGTCTGCACCAGCACCTGCTGCACGCCCAGGCGGCACAGAAGTCCGAGCCGCTCGGGGTCGGGCGTCAGCCGGCGATCGGCGCCGGGGTCTCGCGCAAAGAACTGACGCGGGGTGGGCTCGAAGGTCAAGGCCGCGGAGGTGATGTCGAGGCGCTCGGCCGCCTCGATGACGGAGCGCACCACCGCCTGGTGGCCCAGATGCACCCCGTCGAAGGCGCCCACCGCGATCGCGCGGGGAGTGCGGGAGGCCGAGGTTGCCGGGCAGCCTGCGGAGGCGTTCATCACTCGGGCAGCACCTTGCGTGGTAGAACGACCCTCTCTCCGGTCTCGACCGCCGCCTCACCGATGCCCAGCAGCGCCCCGGCGGCATCGTGAACGCGCACGAGTCCCTCGGCCGCGGGGGCGCCGGGGGCCGCGTTTCCCCGACGGAACGCCGCGGCGGCCGGGGCGCCAAGGCGCAACTCGGGCAGGTGGGCCAGCGCGGTCTCCACCGGCACGGACAAGTCCGGCAACCGGTCCTGGTCGGCGGCGGCCCGGAGCTCCTCGAGCGTGGAGGCTTCAGCCAGGGCGTGAGGCCCGACCGCCGTGCGGACCAGGAAGGCCATGTGAGCACCGACCCCCAGGCGTTCGCCGAGCTGCGCGCACAGCACGCGCACGTAGGCGCCCTTGCTGCAGGCGAAGTCGGCCAGGGCCAGGGCGCGCCGGCCCGGCTTGAAGCCCACCAGCCCCGCCGAGTGGACCGTCACAGGGCGCGCTTCGCGGGCGACTTCCCGCCCCTGGCGCGCGAGGTCATACAGCCGCTCGCCGCCGACCCGCGCCGCCGAGTACATGGGAGGCTCCATCATCTGGGGCCCCACCAGCCCGGCCAGCGCGGACTGCACGTCGCCTGCGGTCACCGTCGAGGCGTCCGCCTCCATCAGTACCGTGCCCTCGGCGTCCAGGGTGTCGGTCGTCAGGCCGAGGCAGGCCTCGGCCCGGTACTGCTTGTCGGTCGCCACGACATACTCGATCAGGCGGGTTGCCACGCCCACGCACAGCACCAGGACCCCGGCGGCCCCGGGGTCGAGGGTCCCCGCATGGCCGACCTTCGTGCGGCGGGGCAGCAGCCGCCGCATGACGTCGACCACATCGTGGGAGGTCATGCCCGGCGGCTTGCACACGCTGAAGATCCCGGACCTCATGCGCGGCTCCCGCTCTCCAGCGCCGGCCCCAGGGCGGCTGCGAGGTGGGTCCAGGCCTCCTCCAGCGTCCCATGCAGCGTGCACCCGGCCGCCGGGGCGTGCCCGCCTCCACCGAGGGTCTTCGCGACAACGCTGACATCGACCGCGGCCAGGGAGCGAAGGCTCGTCCGCCAGCCCTCCTTGGACTGGCGCATCAGGACGAGCACCTCCACCTCGGCCACGGTACGCAGGTAGTCGATGACCCCTTCCGTCTGGTCCGTGCCGGCCGCCTCGAAGTCCTCCTGAGTGAGGGTCGCCAGCGCTACGCGACCGCCGAGCTGCAGGGTCAACGCGGCCATGGCTCGCCCGGCGAGGCGGACCAGGGCGGTCGGATACCGATCGAGAGTCGCTTCCGCAATGGCCTTGGGCTTGGCCCCGCATTCGACCATCTCGGCGGCCATGCGCAGCAGCTCCGGCGAGGTGTTCGCGTACCGGAAGAACCCTGAATCGGTCCCAACGGCGCAGTACAGACAGGTCGCGATCTCCGGCGTGATCGGGCAGCCAAGGGCCTGGATGAGGCGATAGGCCTGGAAGCCGGCGGCGGGCGCCGCTGGGTCGAGCCACGCGATGTGGCCGAACGGGCTATGGCCGGCGTGGTGGTCGATGTCGATGACGACCTCCGCCCGGTTGACCGTCTCCGCCGTGGCTCCGAGGCGCCGGGCGCCGTCGCAGTCGAGGCCGATGGCGACCTCCTGGGGCTCGGCCTCCGTGACGACCGTCTCGGCATCCGGCAGGAAGCGGTACCTGGCGGGCACGCCTTGGGGCAGCCACACCGTCACGCGCTTGCCCTGAGAGCGCAGGCAGCGGCCGAGAGCCAGGCAGGCGCCGATGCCGTCCCCGTCGGGCTCGAAATGGGTGACGAGCAGAAAGGCCGATCGCGATCGGAGGACCGCGCAGATGTCGTCGAAAGGGGTGCTACTCATCGTCTTGCGCGTTGGCCTCAGGGGAGTCACCATCGAGCGGCTCCTCCGACCCCTCGGAGCGGAGTCCGCCCTCCTCGTGCAGCCGATGGAGGATGGCCTCGATCCGCTGCGCGCGCTGCGCCGTGGGATCGAAGCGGAAGTCGAGGGAGGGCGTGTACCGCAGCTCCCCCTCCTGAGCCAAGAGGTACCGGATGTGGCGGGCGGCACGCCGCAGGCCGCGGAGGGCGCCGTCGGGTGCGTCCTCCTGGCCCCCGAGCACGCTGAAGAAGACCCGGGCGTGCTTCAGATCGGGGCTCAGTTCCACATCGGTGATCGTCACGAGGCGGACGAGAGGATCGTCGATCTCGCGCAGCAGGATGCGGGAGAGCTCCTCCTGCACGCGCCGCGCCATCCGCGTCTGTCGTTGGGTGGGCATCGCTGGTTACCTGCCGTGACCGAGAGCCGCCGAGCGGTCCTTGCGGTCAGGCGATGTCGAGCTCCACGCTCGTGACTTCGGCCCGCGGGTCGCTCTCGCAGAACCGCAGGATCGCGCTCAGGACACGGTCGACGTGCTCGCGGCTGTTGGCGACCGTCGCCACCGCCACGGTGGCTCGGCGCGGGTTCTCCAGCGCGCCGACCTCGGCCACGGCCGCGTTGAACCGCTCCCCGATGCGCCCCAGGAGGCTCTTGACGACCTGTCGCTTGTCCTTGAGGGTGAGGGCGTCGGAGATGTACAGGTCGAGCGTTAGCGTGCCGACGATGACAGCCATGGTCTCAAGGCCCACTGCTGCGCCCCGGCGACGGATACCTGCCCCCCGCCTTCAGAAGGGGGAACCGGCACGGCGACGGCAATCGGGGAGGCGACGACACTCCCAGCGAACCCCAACGGCACAGCTTACGACCGGTCGCCGGCCCCCACCGAGGAAGGCCGGGCGTCGCGGGCCGCCGGCAGCCGGCGGGGGATCTCCACCTGCCGATGACACTCGATGGTGTCGCCGATCTTCCAGCCGCGGAAGTCGGGGGTCGCGATCCCGCACTCACTGCCGACGTCGATGCTGCGGACATCCTCGGCGACGTGCTTGAGGCTGTCGATGCGCCCTTGGTAGATGAGCTCGTTCTCGCGGTAGACTCGCATCTCCGCGCCGCGCTCAATGCGGCCCTCGGTCACCAGACAGCCGGCGATCACACCCACGCGGGAGATGCGGAAGGTCTGCAACACCTCGGCGTGCCCGAGGGTCCGGTCCTCGAAGATCGGATCCAGCATGCCGTGCATCGCGGCGCGGATCTCGTCGATGGCCTCGTAGATCACGTTGAAGGTGCGCACATCGACGTTCTCGTTGTCGGCCATGGCGCGAGCCTGCGGGTCGGCCTCCACATGGAACCCCAGCACGATCGCGTCGGCCGCCACCGCCAGGAGGACGTCCGACTCGCTCACTTCGCCTACGGCGTCGTGGATGACGTTGACCTCCACCTCGTCCAGCTCCTCGTTCAGCTCATAGAGGGCCTGGCGCATCGCCTGTAGCGACCCCCACACGTCGGCCTTGAGCACGACGTTGAGTTCCTTGGGCGCGCCCTCCTGGAACTGCCGGAAGAGCTCGCTGAGGCTCGTGCGATCGCTGGCGGCGAGCCGATCGTCGCGGATGGCTTCCTTGCGCTCGGAGGCGATCTCGCGAGCCACCTTGAGGGAGGAGGCCTTCTCGACCACCTCGCCGGACTCGGGTACGCCGGACAGGCCGATGATCTCGACCG